>CAZRXE010000611.1:0-9142 GCA_964603695.1 uncultured Heliomicrobium sp. | reverse complement strand
ATGCCCGGAGCGCAGGTGCGGCAACCTGATCCCGCGCAGATGCGGCAACAGCGCGACTCAGGGAAGAGTGAATTACCAACGCCTGTCTTATGCGGGCAGCATGCACATAGGATTGTTGAAGAGAATCTACCGAACTCTTTTCAATCGGCCAGACAATCTGCCGATGGGCACTTATTACCTGTATTGCTGCCCGGTTTGTCGTACCGAAAGTTTGTATACCGGCAAAGACGGTATGTTGCGACTTGTCAGCTTGCAGCGGGTCGAGGATTTGCGGCGAGCGTCTTGAGCAAGCGTTAGGCCCCCGGAACCAAAATGGCCGACCGGGGGCGAGTCCGACAGCCTCACCAGCGGACGGTGACTTTGAAAGCGCCGCTGTTATCCGCTACATCGCTGTCATTGGTGCCCAGCATCAGGCGTCCGGCTTTGACGGGGGAAAAAGTGCTTTGCGCGCCGATCAACCGTATGGGAGTGCATTGTCCATCCGGCTGGCAAACTTTGGCGAGCAGTGCGCCGATGTTCGCGCCCGGCAAGGGAAGCGACGCCGGCGCGGGCCGATTCAATAATCCGGCCGGCGCGACCGTTCGCGTGGGCGAAATATTGATTGCGCCGGTTGCCGCGATGACCACCTGTTTGCCGGCGGGCAGATCAATCCCCGAATCGTTCCAATTGAGATTGGCTTGCACCTCGACACTGCGTTCCTGCCGGACGGCCTGCTGACTGGCCTGCTGATTGGAAGCCGTGGTTTGAGCAGGCGGTTTGTGTGTTGTGGGCGTTGTGGGCGTTGACGCCGACTGCGTTGCCGGTTGCTGTGTTGGAGCGGGCGCGAGCGGAGGCTGTGTTGGAGCGGGCGCGGGAGAGACTGTTCGCGGCACGGTTGCCGCCAGTGCGCCGCTGGGGCCGGCGGGATTATTGGTGACCACGTCGCCGACTTGCGCCGCGCCCGAACCGGAAAAAGAGCCGATCAAGACTTCATCCTGGATTTCGACAACTTCCACTTCGCCGACTTTTTCCGAATAGCGGATTTCCTTGTTGGTGTTCGGGTCGCGCCGGATTTTTGCGCGGCGGACATACAGCCGGTCTCCCATTCGCACAGCGCCTTTGCCTATGCCGGTAACGATCAGCGAAGGGCCGTTGACTTCGATAATGGAGCCGGCGACTTGTTTGTCGGCGGAGATGGTGGGTTCGGCGGCGCGCATCACGCCGGAAAGATATTTCTCCACGTCGAGTGTGATTTTACCTATGGTGTCGTCCAGGGCTTGTTGCACCACGTCGCGAACGTCCTCGTCTTTTACTTTTGAACCGGAACTCGAACTGTTTTTAATCCAACCGCCGATGGCACTTCCGACTTTGTTACCGTTGCTGGTTTTGGGCGGAGCGCTGGACAGGCCGGTTTGTTCATTGCTCAATTCGACCACGGCGGTGGTGGTGTCAATGACGCGGAAGTTGACGGAGATGCGCGCGCTCATTTTTTTGGAGTCCCAAAACATATCGTCATTGCCGTTCGGCAGACCTTTCAATTCAAAGACCGAGACGTTGCCGATAATCAGCGCGTCCACGCCCAGAATGCGTCCGAGTTTGGCGGCGGTACTGGCATCGAGCCGGCCTTCCGCACCGAGGTTTTGTTCGTTCAAGACTTTTTCCAACTGGCTGCGTTCGATGATCTGACAGGTTCCCAAACCGACCAGACTGGTGATGAGTTTGTCGGCCACGCGCCGCGCCAGGTTTTGTCTGCCGCCGTAAGCGCGATCCGCCAGGCCCAGGTCAACGGTGGCGAAGTCGAAATCCAGCACGGCGATTTGTTTCTTGCGTTGCGCCAACGCTGGCAAGGCACTCAAGGCTAAAATCAGTAAACAGGCTGCGAGAAGGCGAGGGTTTTTCATGGCAATCATAAGCAAGCTCCTTTGAAATGTGGGACGGGCTTTGGCCTATCGCCACTATGGACAGGCTAACGCCCGTCACACGTTTGAGTGATTTTTCCGGTGGGGCGCGCCGGGAGAAGGGAAATGGTCAACGTTTTTCTTGCACGTTCACTTTGGCGAGGGGCGCGCCGCTGTTGTCCGCAAGATTGCTTTCGTTCAAACCGAGCGAGAGTTTCCCGTCGGCGGCGGCGGTGAAGCGACGTTCACTGCCGATGCAAAAGGTTTCATTACCGATCCGCGCGATCAGCGCGCCGGTCTGGCAATCAGGGGCGGGGCGTTTCGGATCGTTGCGCGAAATGCCGTCTGGCCCGCTCGAACCGAAGCTACCCAGATTGGCGTTGCCGCCGGCTTTGATCCAGATTTCCTGACCGCGTTTGATCTGAAGCAGCGTGTCTGTCCAGGCTTCGTTTGAGGCCACGCTCACGGATTTATTGGCCACCACCACCCATTCGCCGCCCGTGGAGGTCGCGGCCTCTTTGGATTTTCGGTCGTTTTCCAATTGCTTCAGCCGAATGTTGGCGGCCTCTGCATAACTGCTTTGAGGATGTTTTTGCAGAAAGTCGCGGTAATCCTGCGGGTCATTGCTGTATTGCACGGCGTTCCACAGTGCCTGTTCCGGCGACAGTTCAGGGCGCGAGCCGCCCTCCGGTTGGCCGTTGAGGTAAACATGTTTGCCCAGCGAGGAGGATTGCCAGGGAACCTGTTGCCCGTTTGATTTGCCGCGCACGGAGTTGCCGGTTTGCATCAGGGCGTCGCTCAGGCTCTGGCCGCGAACGCGCAGTTGTTTGAGCAATTCGCCGGTGTAAAGACCATTGCGCCCAGTGCCGTCGCTGGCCACTTTGCCAGGCGCGGTGGCGTAAGCGATCAGCGAGCCGGCAGGCGCATCGAGCGCGGCCAGTCCGCCGCCCGTCGAACGGAAGCTGCGAAACGGATTATTGCGGCAGGCGTCCAGAATGATGATGCTGGCGCGTTGCGGGTCTTCGCCCAATTGTGCCAGCACCAACCCGGCATTGACCGCGCCGTATTTCACTTCGCTTTGTTTGCCGATGGTCGCGCCGATGGGAATCAGATAATTCTCGCCGTCCACCTGCATGCCGTGTCCGGCGAAAAAGAACAGCGCGACGCTGCTGCCCGGCAGCCGTTGGCCGAAATCGCGAATCAGGCTTTCCATTTGTTGCAGATTGGCGTTGGTCGCCTTGAGCACGGTGAAGCCCAGCGATTCCAGCGTTGCGGCCATGTCCGTGGCGTCATTGACCGGATTGGTCAGCGGCGAATCGGCGTAGGCGCTGTTGCCAATGACCAGTGCCAGGCGTTGTCCGGCGGGCGCGGCAGTGACAGTGGCGGGTTTGGCGCTCTGGCCGCGATCCTGCGCGGCGACAATGAACAGCAGGCCGCCGCAGAACAGCACGACAAGAAGACCGTTGAGCAAGTTGAATTTGTTGCGAATCGCCATATTCAATTTCTCCAAGTGTTGGGTTGACGACAAAAACTACCGCCTTATTTGACCGCTTGCAGCACCAGGCTGGCGGCTTGCCAGTTGGTCAGGGCTGCGGGTTTTTGCGCCGATTGGCCTCTGGTTTTCATGAATTCGCTGAAACGGCGGTCTTTCAAAATCTCGAACACCTCGCTCCAGGTGTATTCCTCTCGCTGGCCGCCGAGATTGAGTTTGGTGGCCGAAAGCAGTGCGACGACCACGTCCTTGCCTTCTGGTTCGCCGACCAAAAAGCCATCCTTGCCGTCGCTGGTGATGAGGTGATTGCCCGCCTCCAGCCGGTTGTCGCTCAGCGTGGCGTTGGGAAAGGTGCAATGCGCGATGTTTCCTTCGCTGAACACCAGCAGGTACAGATACCCAGGCGTGTCGGTGTTGAATTGGTAGGAGACGGTTTCGCCGAAGCGGTAAACCGTTTTGCCTTCGCGTGTCTGCAAACTGAGTTTGACGACGGATTGCGGATTGGCCAGCGCAATCGCCGGTACGCTCAGCGCGTCGGCAAACAGCGGCAGATCGTCGAGCGGAAAACTGGATTTGACTTCGCAATCCGGCTGCTGCTGGCCGGAGAGGGTTTTGTTTTTTTGCATTTCGGCGATGCGTTGAGAAATGGCCGCGCGCAACTGGCGCAAGCTCTGTTTGCGGTCGCGCTGCACTTCGGCGAAAACGTAAGTCAGCGCGCCGCGCAATCCGCCGCCGGCGCGAAATGGATAGGCCGATTGCCCTGATTGCGCTGCAGTGAAGATGACCAACCCGGCTGTTTGACCGACGGCTTTTTCATCCACCAGTTTCAAATCGCGTTGCCGTAACAATCGCGCGTCGGTTTCTTTTTGAGCGGCGTCGTCCGCGCCGCTCAAACTGCGCGTGCCGGCAGCTCGTTGCCGCACCAACTCCGCCGGTTCGGGCAGGTAACGCGGCAAGATTTCTGCCGCCGATTGGCCGCCGCCGAGGTCTCTTGAAATTGTTCCCGAATGGCAGGAATCGAACAGCAACACGGCGCGTCTGCCGGACAATTGCGCCATCAATGGGCCTAGATCGTCGTCTTTGATGACGTTGAGATAGTCTTCCCCGGATTGCGCTGCCACGTCGTAAGGCGCAAGAGCTTCGTCATAACCGTCGGCTTCGTCGCCGTCGCGGTCTGGAACGCGCGTGCCGTGACCGGCATAGAGGAAAAAGACGCGGTCGCCGGGCGAGGTTTCGGCAATCAACCATTGGCGAAAGTTACTGACGATATTGGCCGCCGTCGCCTGTTCACGCAGCAACAGGCGGATTTCATCATCGCGAAACCCATATTGCTGTTTCAGAAAGTCGCGCGTGGCCAGCGCGTCTTCTTCCGCGCCGGGCGTTTTGGGCACGTATGGCTGCGCGTATTGATTGATGCCGACCAGCAGGGCGCGGCTTTTGGGTGCATTGCTGGAATGGCTTTGAGCCTGGCTTATAGAAAGCGTCGCGACAAGCAAAAGGCAGAGCGTTAAAAAGAGCGGAATGCGGTTCATGTGACCTCGTTGGTTTGGGGGAAAAGGGGCGTTGAATCAGGGTTTACTGATGATTGAGTTTGACCATTACGCCGAGCGCCTGTTGCAGATTTTCGGGTCGGCAGAACACATATTGTTCGTTTTCGACTTGGACCCGTTTCAGGTCGCGGCCTTCGTTCAGGGCGCGCTGATTCAATTCATTGATGGCCTGTTGTTTTTCGCCTGCGGGCGAATTAACGACGATCCCGGCTTCGTGGCGTTTGACCGGTTTGGGCGGGGTTGAGGGCGACAGACCGACGGATGGGCGAGAGGTTTTGATTTGGACGCCGGAGAATACGAACGACAACTGTTCGACGCCGGCGGTATCGTCGAATTCAAACCATTCGCCGGGGTTATTGGGGACGGCGTATACGATTTTGGGTTTGACCGGCAAGTGGGATTCCGAAGGCGGAAACAGTTTTTGGAATTGGCCAGACGAACCCAGATTGTAAATTTCAACGTAGCCGGAAAAGTTGACCTCGAAATGAAGTTTGACCTTATCGCCGGCACGAAAAACAGTCGTCAAGGGAACGAACTGTCGCGTTCCCTGTCTGAGCAACTCCACGCGAATTCCGGCTCCGGGGCTGCCTTTCGTGCCGGATTGGACGTAGCTTTTGAACAAGTCTCTGGCTTGTTTATCTTCAACGAATTCGGACTGACCGTAAGCTGCTATGGTCAGCAAAAACATCAACGTGAACGTGGCAATCGTTACTTTTTTCATGAATTTCTCCTGGCCAAACAAGTGCTTTTATCCGACCGAAAGCGTAATGAGCAGGCTGACCGCGCCCGGACGGGTTTGGTCTTCCGTGAGCTTGACCGTTTCGACACGCGATTTGTAACCGGCGCGAACGATTTTCATCAGATAACTGCCTTCGGTGACTTCGGCGGACGGGGTTTCCGCCAGGCCTTGCGCGTCGGTGCGCAAGATAACGGCGTTGCTTTCGCTGATTTCTGCCGGCGGCGCGGTGATGCCGGAGTGAAAGACCGCGATGCTGCTGCCGGCGAGCGGCGCGCCGGCTTCATTTCTAACTTTGACAAACAGCTTCAATCGTTTTTCGGGTACGACGGCGGACGGCGATTTTTGCTGCATCAGCGGAGGCTGCGGCTGAGTTTGTGACTGCCACCAACGCGGCACAAGCACGGCGGCGACGAGGATTAACGCTGGCAAGGCAACGGCAATCAGTATTTGCACTGCTCGGTTGCGGTTGCTGATTTGAGCGGTTTGTTGAGTCGGAACGGCGTTGGTGACTGGCGCTGATCGTGGTGATGATCGGGGTGACGACGCTTGCGTTGGTGGCGGCGGCAATTCGCGAAGCGTTGTTCTTGGCGGCGGTTCGGTTGCCGTCGCGTAGCGCGGCAACGAAGACTGTCGGTAAAGGCTTGGCGCTTGTGTTGGTACTTCCTGCAACAGCGTGCGTTGATTGAAACTCGCTTCCAAGGCGGCGGTGAATTCGGGCGCGCTCTGATAACGTTGTGCGGGATCTTTGGCCAAAGCTTTCATCACCGCGTGGTCGAAACCCGGCGGCAGATTCAGGCCGGGGCGTTTCAGGCTGGGAGGCGGCGGCGTTTCCCGCAGGTGGTTGGTCAGAATCTCCGCCTCCGATTGACCGTCGTTGGCCGGGCTTCCCGTCACTAATTCGTAGGCGATCAAGCCCAGAGCGTAGACATCCGATGCCGGAGTGAGGTCTTTGCCCTTGGTGGGTTTGACTTGTTCGGGAGACATATAAAGCAGCGTGCCGATCAAACCTTTTTGCGTGGTGTTGACGCCGCTGCCGGCGTGTTGTTTTCTCGCGGCGATGCCGAAATCAAAGACTTTGACGAAGAGCTTTCCGTCATTATCCAGGATGGAAATATTGGAGGGTTTGATGTCGCGGTGGATGACGCCGGCGCGGTGTGCTGCGTGCAGCCCGGCACCGGCCTGTTTGATAATTTCAACCACTGACGCCGCCGGAACAGGCACTCGGTTCTTGGCCCATTTTTCAAGAGTCTGACCGTCCAGGTATTCCATGACGATATACAGCCGTCCGTCTTCCAATCGTCCCGCGTCATAAAGCGTGACCAAATTGGGGTGTTGTAAATCGGCCAGCACTTGCACTTCGCGGCGAAAACGGGCGTAAAGTTGCCCACCAGCGCGGTCATTGGTGAATTTGATGGCGACTCGACGGCGGAACATCCCGTCCACGCGCTCGCCAAGGTAAACGAGACCCATTCCGCCTTTGGATACATATAGCGTCAACCGGTAAGCGCCGACACGTTGACCGATTATTCGCAGCGGATCGGGTTCAATTGGTTGAAAAATCCAGGTTGGAACTTCCAGCGCGCCGTGGGGTTCGGCGTCGCGGCTGGCCAGCAATAAATCATCTAACAATGCACGCAATTGCGGGTCTTGCCGGTAGGCGAGATTCAGACGTTGCTCGCGTTCGGTCGGCGCGAGCAGAAAGGTTTCGTCAAACAGTTCAAGCGCGCGTCGTTTTCTTCTTCGCGCGCGTTCTTCGGCGATGTCGCCGGTATTGGGGGAAGTCATCGGTGGCCTCCGTGACGGGGTTATTCAGTTTTTTCGCGTTTACTTCGTGTTTGCAGAGAATGTTGGCGAGATTTTTGGTGGGCACTGACCGTCTCGCGCGGGCGCATACTAGGCGAGGCTTTTGGCAATTTCAAGTTTTTCCCGGCCTTTTTCACGGTATATTCGCACTTGTGAATCATCTTCAACCGAAGCCAGCAATTGCCCGATGGTTCGATTCAACAATGGATGCCGTAAGTGTGGAGCGATTTCCTCCAGCGGTTCCAGCACAAAGCGCCGCAGATGCATTCGTGGATGCGGCAGTGTCAGATTGGCGCCGTCAAACTCGCCGTCTCGGACTAAATCGCCGAGCAGCAGCAAATCAATGTCTATGACGCGCGCGCCGCGCGGCACAGTGCGCACGCGACCCAATTCGGTTTCCGTTTCCAGACAAAACCGCAGCAGCGAGTAAGGCTCAAGCCCGGGCGATGTGACGGCGATGACCTGATTCAAAAACTGCGGCTGTTCAAGGTAATCCACCGGCTCTGTTTCATAAATCGCCGAAGCCGCCGTCAGTTGCAGTCCACAGTTGACCAGCGCCGAAATCGCGCGCAGCAAATTGGCCGCGCGGTCGCCCAGGTTGGAACCCAGGCTCAGGAAAGCAGTTTGTTGAGACGTTATTTGATTCATTGACCGAACCTTTCTTCGGATGTTATGGCAGTAGTCATGAAACAGAGTCAAGAGACGCAATCACGAACACAAACACGAACCGATCAAGCAGTCATTTCCGCCAAAGGCGCGGCACGCATTCGCGACGGTCATTTATGGATTTATCGCAGCGATGTTACGCAGCGTCCGAAAGTCGAAAGCGGCGCGGCGGTGCGCGTTGTGGACAATCGCGGACGATTTCTGGCCTGGGCGCACTTCGGCGCGGAATCGGAAATCACGCTGCGGCTGCTTTCCAAAAACGACGCCCCGATTGATCGCGAATTCTGGCGCGCGCGACTGCTGGCGGCGGCGGCGTGGCGGCGGTTGGTAGTGGACGACACTGACGCTTATCGTCTGATTCATGCCGAAGGAGACTTGCTGCCTGGCTTGATTATTGACCGTTACGGCGATTGCTTCACGCTGCAAACGCTGACGCGCGGCATGGACGCGCTGAAAACGATGTGGGTGGAATTGATGGTCGAACTCTTTCAGCCCCGCCTGATCGTCGAACGCAACGACGCGAAAGTCCGGCAACTGGAAGGACTGCCGCTGCTGAATTCGGTGCTTTATCAGCAAGATACGAACGCGACATTCGTCATCACCGAAAACGGCATCAAATTTTGGGTGGATTTGCTGGAAGGTCAAAAGACAGGCGCGTTTTTGGATCAACGCGAAAACCGCGCGGCGGCGATGAATTACGCCACCGGGCGCGGGCTGGACTGTTTCAGCTTTCACGGTTCGTTCGCGCTGCATCTGGCCAGCGATTGCGAACATGTCACGGCAATAGACATTTCCGAAGCCGCCATCGAACGTGCCCGCCGCAACGCCGAACTCAACGGCATCACCAACATCGAATTCATCGCCGGAAATGTTTTTGACAAGCTGCGCGATTACGACGATGCGGGCGAGCGCTTCGACACCATCGTGCTCGATCCGCCGGCCTTCGCCAAAAATCGCGGCGCGGTCGAAGGCGCGCTGCGCGGTTACAAGGAAATCAATCTGCGCGCGCTGCGCA
>CAZRXE010000610.1:0-6991 GCA_964603695.1 uncultured Heliomicrobium sp. | reverse complement strand
GAAGTCTATTCCGAGATGGGACAGCGCGCGGTGACGGATTTCGATCAATCCAACTATCACGACAATGAAATCCTGAACATTATCGAAGGGCGAGGGCTGCAAATCTTCTATCAATCGGACAAGGACTGGCATTACCGCGCTGAAGAGCGCCGCTGGATTTCGCTCAACGACAGCAGTTCGTGGCGGCGCGTGGAAAAGAAAGGCAATCAGATTGTGCAGAACGTTTTCCATTTGCGCTAACTGACTGGAGCGCAGACGTCTCGTCCGCGTTACAAACGTATGAAAAAGCTTTTGAGCATTGTTGCGTTGTTTTCACTGGTCGCCGTCGCGTCAGCGCAGAAGCGCGCGGCTTCGACGGCCAACGTCATTGACCTGCTCATTACCGGCGGCGCGGTGGTGACGATGGACGGCGAGCGGCGCGTGATTGACGACGGTTTTGTCGCCGTTCGCGGCGAACGCATTGTGGAAGTCGGCGACGCCGCGCAATTGAAAGCCAAGAACTATCGAGCCAAACAAACGATTGACGCGCGCGGCAAAGTCGTTCTGTCCGGACTCATCAACACGCACACGCACATTCCGATGGTGATGTTTCGCGGCATCGCGGACGATTTGAATTTGCAGGACTGGCTGACGAAATACATTTTTCCGGCGGAAGCCAAAAACGTCACGCGCGAATTCGTCGTGGCTGGAACGCGGCTCGGTTTGGCGGAGATGATTCGCGGCGGCACGACGACCTACGCCGACATGTATTACTTCGAGGACGCCATTGCCGAAGAAACCAAAAAAGCCGGCCTGCGCGGTGTGCTGGGCGAAACGGTGATTGACTTTCCCGTGCCCGACAACAAGACCTGGGCCGAGGCGATGAGCTACAGCGAAAAGTTTTTGCAACGCTGGAAAGGCGATTCGCTGATTACTGCCGCCATCGCGCCGCACGCGCCTTACACCGTCAACACCGCGCATCTGAACGAAGTCCGCGCGCTGGCCGAAAAGTTGGACGCGCCGATTTTGATCCATCTGGCCGAAGCGCCGACCGAGACGGAGTTTATGGCCAAGACTTACAACGCGCGTCCGGCGGCGTATCTGGAAAAGATCAACTTCCTATCGCCGCGCGTGTTGGCGGCGCATGTCGTTCACGTCAATGACGAAGAAATCACCTTGCTCAAACAGCGCGAAGTCGGCGTTGGGCATTGTCCGCAATCAAACATGAAACTGGCTTCGGGAACCGCGCCGGTTCCGGCAATGCTCAAAGCGGGCCTGCGTTTGGGATTGGGAACGGACGGCGCGGCGTCGAATCACGATCTGAGCATGTGGGAAGAGATGGATTCGGCAGCCAAGTTGCACAAGTTGATCGCCAACGATCCGACCGTCGTTCCGGCATTGCAGGCGTTGGAAATGGCGACCATCGGCGGTGCGCGCGCCGTTCATCAGGAAAAGGAAATCGGTTCGCTGGAAGCGGGCAAACGTGCCGACGTGATCGTCGTGGATTTCAATGCGCCGCACCTGACGCCGATGTATACTTTTTATTCCCATTTGGTTTACGCGGCGAAGGCTTCGGACGTGACCGACACCATCGTCAATGGTCGCGTGCTGATGCGCAATCGCCGCTTGCTGACCCTCAACGAAGAAGCTGTAAAAGCCGCCGCCCGCGAATACCAAAAGCGGGTAAGCCAAAGTTTGAAACAGTAAGTATGAGATCAAAAACAATCCGGCATTTAGACAGGATCGTCAGGATTTCTTCAGGATGAACAGGATGCTTTTGGGAGGCTGCCGGCAAGCCATTTTGCCGATCCTGTCAATCCTGTGACAAATCCTGGGAATCCTGTCCCTGCCGCATCGTTTTTGCATTCAAACTTAATTCATCCGTCAGGCAAAGTTATGAAACCGAGAAAAATGTTTTTCGCCACCCTGGTTTTCGCGTTCTGTTTACTTGGAATTCAAACCCTCGCCCAAACGCAGGAGAAGGCGGAGATTCCCGCTGCGGATTTGATCGCCCAGGGGAAAACACTGTATCGGACGGCCAAATTTCGTCCGGCACTGACCAAGTTTGAAGCCGCGTTGAAGCAGGAACCGGAAAACGATGAAGCTCTTGGGTTGGCGGCGGAAACGGCGTTTCGATTGGACAGTCAGGCGTCGGCGCGCGAGTACTTCACGCGGCGGGCGGAATTGGCCAGTCAGCGGGAATCGGTTAAGGCATATTGTTTCCAGCGCGTGGCTATGACTTGCTGGCGCGAAGCTCACGATCTGATTGCCAAGTCCGCCGAAATCAAAGAAGGCGAAGTCGCCTATAACCTGCCCGAAGATGCCAAGGGCGAAGCGCAAACCAAAATTGACGAAGGATTGAAATACGCTGAGCGCGCCCTCGAACTCCGCCACGATTTCGCCGACGCTTACAACATTCGCAATCTGCTTTTCGCCGAAGCCTCGCTGGCCGCCGGCAGCGAAGAAAAAGCCGAAGAGTATCGCCGCAAGTCGCTCGACGATTTGCAAATGGCGCTGACGATGGGCAGGCCGGAAAGCAAAAACACTGACGCGGCGGATTTCAACGTTCCCACTATTCGCATCTCTGAATTCGCGCAGGAAAAAGACGGCGACGAAAAATTCGCCGGCCCGATGTTGAAAGCGATTGAAGGCGGCAGACCCGTCAAACGACTGCAAGCGACTTTCCCCAGCGTGCGCCCGTCGAAAACCGCGACCGATCCCAAAGACCCTTCCGGCAAAGGTGTGACGGCGGAGGGCGGCGCGTATTCTCTCGGCACTGGACGCGGTGCGCTGACGGCGGCTTATGCGCCGGGCAAGGTCAAGGTCGAAGTGCTGGTTTCCACCGAAGGCAAAGTCATTTTCACGCACGTGGTAGATGGTCGCTCGGATTTGAATGGCGCGGCCATCATTGCCGCGCGCAGTTGGACGTTTGAGCCGGCGATGCTTGACGGACAGCCTGTCCAGGTCAGCGGAGTGATTACGTTCGACATGAAACCGGGCCGCGCCAAGTCCGCACCCGCACCGGCCAAAACTTCGGCTAAAAAGCCCTGATTGCCTGAATCCTGTCGGTTCAGTTCCCTCGGCCACTGTTACAAGTTCATACTCGTCTTGCCTTCGATCATACACCGTTGCCCGTCCCTAGCTTTTCCCGCCGGAGTTTCGGAAGGCATAGAACTTGTAGGCTCGTGCAGACTGAAAGGAAGTTTTATGCACGAATATCATCAATCAAAAACAATTCAGGTTTCAGCGGACGAGGCTTTCTCGTTCGTTTCGGACATCAAGAATTTGCCGAAGTATCTGCCCACCGTGACCAACGCCATGCCGCAGCAAGGCGAACGGATTCGCGTGCAGGGAGAAGCCGCTGGACATCGTTATGACAGCGACGGTTATTTTCGCGTGGACGAAGCGAACCGGCGGCTGGAGTGGGGATCGGACGGCGAGAACAATTACAGTGGCTGGCTCGAAGTTCGGGAAGGGAATGGACAAGCCTCTTCCGAAGTCACGGTTCATATCCAATTCGACCCCAAACCGGAACTCGCGCGGCAATTTGAAAAGCAGGGCGGCAATCGTCACGAAGTCATTAACCGCGGAATTCAGGACGCGCTGATTTCGATTCAAAACCTCTGCGAGGGAAAAGGCGCGAAAGTCGAATCCGCAAGGCAGGGCGCGGGCATATAGTAGGAGGAGCATGCGGTATCTGGCGTTGGCTTGCGATTATGACGGCACAATTGCGCACGACGGGCGAGTCGCTGAAACCACCGTGGAAGCATTTGTTCGTCTGCGTAATTCAGGGCAAAAATTGATTCTGGTTACCGGGCGTGAACTGGATGATTTGATGAGCATCTTTTCGCGGCTGGATTTGTTTGATCGCGTGGTGGCGGAAAACGGCGCGCTGATTTATAACCCGGCTACGAAGGAAGAAAAGCTGCTCGGCGAACGCCCCGCTGAAGAGTTCATTGCAGATTTAACACGGCGCGGCGTATGGCCGATTTCTGTCGGCAGAGTAATTGTCGCCACCTGGGAACCGCACGAAACCGCCGTACTCGAAACCATTCGCGATTTCGGACTCGAACTGCAAGTCATCTTCAATAAAGGCGCGGTGATGGTGCTGCCCAGTGGGATAAATAAAGCGGCAGGCCTGAGCGCAGCTTTGGCCGAACTGGAATTGTCTCCGCACAACACCGTCGGTATTGGCGACGCGGAAAACGACCATGCCTTTCTGAATTTATGCGAATGCGCTGTCGCCGTGGCCAACGCGCTGCCGACGTTGAAAGAAAAAGCTGATTTCGTAACGGCGGGCGATCACGGGCGGGGAACCGAAGAGTTAATTGAGCGGCTGATTGCTTCGGATTTAAAGGAGATTGAAGAAACTCTGTCCCGCTACGACATTGTACTCGGCCAAAACGCGGCGGGCGAACAATTGCGCATCAAACCTTACGGCACGAACATTATGCTGGCCGGTTCGTCGCAAGGCGGCAAAACCACGCTGGCCACCGGGCTGATTGAGCGCATCATCGAAAAACAGTATCAGGTCTGCATCATTGATCCCGAAGGCGATTACTCCGACTTGGAAAACCTTGTGGTGCTGGGTGGCGGCAATCGTCCGCCCGGCATCAGCGAAGTGATTGAACTGCTTTCCAACCCGGCACAGAACGTTGTTGTCAATCTGCTCGGGATTCGGTTGGAAAATCGTCCGGCGTTTTTTGCCGAACTCTATCCGCGGTTGCAGGAACTCCGCGCCAAAACAGGGCATCCGCACTGGATCATTGTGGATGAAACACATCACATGCTGCCTTCGAATTGGCAGCCCGCGCCGCTGACCATCTCGCAGGAAACTTACGGCGTGATGCAAATTATGGTTGAACCGAATCATTCCTCGCCGGCGATGCTGTCCATCGCCAATGTCGTCCTCGCCATCGGGAAAACGCCTGACGAAATCATCAAACAGTTCTGCCAAGCCACCGGCCAGCCGACGCCGCCGATTGATCCGGTCAAGCTGGAAAAAGGTGAAGCCCTGCTTTATTTGCCACAAAGCCAGCAAACGCCGGTCTGGTTTCGCAGCCTGCCACCGACAGGCCCGCGCCGCCGCCATCATCGCAAATACGCCGAAGGCGAAATGCCGCCCGAAAATAGTTTCTACTTCCGTGGCCCAGAAGAAAAACTCAATCTGCGCGCGCAAAATCTGATGGCTTTTATGCAACTGGCCGAAGGCGTGGACGACGAAACCTGGTTGCATCATTTGAAACGTGGCGATTATTCCGACTGGTTCCGCAAGGTCATCCGCGATAAAGAGTTGGCGGAGGAAACCGCGCAAGTCGAACCGCAAGCTTTCTCAGCGCGGGAAAGCCGCCGACACATTCTGAACGCCATTGAACGGCGTTATACAGCTCCGGCTTGAACCATACGAAAAGTGGCTTTCATCAATCGAATAATAACGTTTTTCGCCTTTCTTTGGATGGTCACCGTGCCTGCGGTTGACGGATGTTGCCTCGGCGAATAGACTCTGCTTCACAAGGCTAGCATCAAGAATTAAGTACAAAGAAAGTCATTTCATAGCGTCCGCCACGAAGCGGACGAGACAGATTCCCAATGTCGTTTTAGAATTTTACCGGTAACTCGGTGAGAGCTTCATAGATCACGGCGATCCCAGTCCTGGAACCGCCTCAGATCCTTCAAGACAAGAAGATAAATTTACCGATCTGCTCAAGGAGATTTCCGCCCTTCGCCGGCGGTTATCAACAGCGGGCAACCCCTATTAAGGAGACCACTATGCGTAACTACTATAAGCCTGTAGCTCGGCAGTGGGCCGTCATGATCGTCGCTTTGTTGGCGATGGGAATGGCTTCGCTCCGCGCCGATGCTCAAGCACTTTACGGCAGCATCGTCGGCAATGTGACGGACCCTCAAGGCTCGGTTCTGCCGGGTGTGTCCGTCAAAATCACAAACACCGGCACCGGCTTGACGCTGGAAACAACTACTGATGACACCGGAAGTTACGTCTTCCGCAACCTGCCGACAGGCAATTACAACATGACCTTGTCGGCCAAAGGCTTCAAGGAATTGAAGCAGGAAGCCATCGTCGTCACCGCCGGCAATCCGAAGCGCGCGGATGCATCTCTGCAAATCGGCGGCACGACCGAATCGGTCACCGTCACCGCCGATGCCGCGACGTTGAAGACGGAAAAGGCCGACCTCAACACCGAAATCAACTCCAAACAAGTGTTGTCGTTGCCGCTGAACCAATACCGCAACTATCAATCGTTGCTCAATCTGGTTCCAGGCGCGACGCCGACGCAATTCCAGAACGCTGAAATTGACTCACCGGGGCGCAGCTTGCGTACCTGGGTCAACGGCACGCAACCGAACAGCAACACCACGCGTGTTGACGGCGCAGTTTCGGTCAACGTTTGGTTGCCGCACCACGCCGGCTACATTCAACCGGCGGAAACCGTCGAAACGGTCAATATCGCAACCAACAACTTTGACGCCGACACCGGTATGGCGGGCGGCGCGGCCCAAACCGTGGTGACCAAATCGGGAACCAACGAACTCCGTGGCTCCGCCTTTTGGTTCTTCAACGGCGACAAGCTGAATGCGAACAGTTTCATCAACAATGCCAACCGTCTGGTACGTCCGCCGCAAAACCGTAATACCTACGGTGGCACGCTCGGCGGGCGCATCATCAAAGACAAACTCTTCTTCTTCGCGTCGTATGAGAACTTCCGCGACCGTCGCACCTCGAACGTTGGCTATGCGGTACCGACAGACAAAATGCGTCTGGGCGACTTCAGCGAAGTGCTTGCGGTTTATCCCAACTTCAAACTTTACGACCCAACCACAGGCGCTGCCGGTGGAACGGGGCGTACCGAGTTCGGGACTCAAATTCCTACAGCCCGCATCAGTTCCATTGCCCGTGGAGTGATGAACTATTACCCCAAAGTAAATCAAACCCGTGACGTCAACGGCAACCTGCTACTGGATGATTTCGTGCAACAGCGCCAAGTCAGAGTGG
>CAZRXE010000609.1:0-6110 GCA_964603695.1 uncultured Heliomicrobium sp. | reverse complement strand
GCGTGTGCTCATACCATCGGAGCGCGGACTGGCGGAACTCCTTTTCTCCGGTGGCCTGGTAAAGCCGGTTGAATATGTGCGCGTTGCCAGACGCGCCATGACACAGACAAGCGTCGTGAATGCCGGAACCGGCAATCGGCTTTCGCGCCTCGCGCCGCAGCAGCGCCAGCGCGTCGTGTTGCCAATCAGCGCGCCCAACGCAACGCGCCGCATCCAGCCAGGCAGTGGCCGCGCCCAAAGCGCCGTAACACCAGGCGATGCGCCCCGGCTCCGGCTCGACTTCAGGCGCGAGCCAGTGAACCAGGTAAGTTCCCTGCCCGTCGCGCATCCGCCGCGATTGCAGCCAGGTTTGCGCGCCATTGAGCAATTCCCGGGCTTGCTCGCGCGTTTCGCGCACTTCGCAGGCGCGCGCCAACACAGGCAACACCCCCGGCACGCCGTGAGCCAGCCCCAGGTTGTAATAGCCGTTAGGGCATATCTCGCGCTGCCAATCCGGCAGTCGTTCGGCTGGCGTGAACCAGGTCAGGCCTTCGCCACAGCGTTCAGCCGATTCCGCCAATCGCGCCAACACCAGTTGCAAAACCTCATTCCCGGCGATATGAGGCAGCCGCTCCAAGGCATAAACACCCAGACCGGCCAAACCGTAAAGCAATTCGTAGTGCAACAGTCCCTGCGAACTGCGCAGCAGATCAATGACTATGTCATCAACCGCCTCGCAGTTTTCGCTCTCTTCGGACGCGAGCAATTTGCCGGACAGATTGGCGATGACCCACCCCAGACCGGCGTAACCGCCGCACAGGTAGTCGTGCTGCAATTCCGCCGAAGCTCGATCAATGGCGCGGTTCAAATAATCGAATGCGCATTCGGCGTACATTTCAGCTTCGCTCTCTTCCGGCCACGCCTGAGACAGATAGCCATAAAACAGCGCCAGATTGGCCGTCTCTTCCGCGCCCACCTGAATTGACGAGGGCTTGAGCGCGGCGGCGATTTCGCGCACGGCTTCCAGTGCGTCACGCCGCCGCGCATCGTCCAACAGAATCCGCCATTTCCTTCGCCCAGGACTTTTTGCCGATGCGTCCATTGAGATTCGCTCCGATTTTCTTTTCGAGAAAGTGCTTGCGGCCCGCCGCCGGCAGGCCGGCCAAAAAAAGGAGCAGCGAAATGCCGCCCCGATGCAGGCGTGTTTTTCGATGCTCCCTGTTGAATGTTTTCGTTCAAGGGCGCGAGCTTTGCGCCCGCGCTACTCTTTCTTCGCGATGATTAGTATTGATTCGGGCACTGAACGCGGCTCGTATCGCAGCGAGTGCCGCCAACAAGAGTCTTCGGCGCGATGTTGCAGGCGATGGGAGACGTGGCTTGAATGGTCGCCGGCCCGCCTTTGACTTCACCGGCGTTGTTCAGGTCCAGATCGCTGACGGTTTCTTTCTTGACTGCCAATTTATTGAGTTTTTTCGTTTCAGTTTTGTTCGACATGGTTTTGTTCTCCTTCTTGATTTCAGTTCAGTTTGATTTTGGTTTTAATTGGTTTCGAGTCTGCGGCCGGCAACGGCCAGCCGCGTAATTCTTAGCCGGAGATTTAGCTCGCTACGCCAATCGGCTTCGGCTTCGTCGGACAGGGACGCGCGGTGACGATGGTTCCGCCTTTGACCTTGTCCGCTTGCGGCACGTTCAGATCGGCGATGGTTTCTTTTTTGACGTCCAGACGATTCAGTTTCTTGGTAGCTTTCTTGTTCGACATACGCTTGCATTCTCCTTTAATGAAAATTCAGTTTCGATTTCGTTTACCTTGCCGGCTCTCTTTCCGCCGACACCTGTTAAGGCGTAGATCTCCCAGGAAAACTATCATCGGATGAAAACTTTTTTGTGGCGCTCATCAGTCGGACTCAACACGACAAGAACGGCGACTACACAGGCGAGGCGTGACAGGCGTATGGCTAAGTTGCTGACGACGAAGACGATGTGAAGGCTTCTCGAAACAAAATGAGGAGCGGCCTCCGTCGGATGCCGCTCCTCGTCGCCCGCATTGATGAAGTTATTGAACGCGAATGCGAACCACGTTGGCGGCGGCTCCGTCCACGGTGAGGGCGACATCAACTTCGCCGCGTCCCATCAGGCTGCGCGGCAAGCGGACGTTGATTTGATCCAGCCCGTCAAACTCTGCCTGCGCCGCAGCGCCAAGAACATCGGCGCTGGTTCCGCCGATGAGCGCCGTCAGTGCGCCGTTCGCGCTGCGATTGCGCACGCCCGTGCCGAACAACAGCAAAATGACCTGGTCGGTTTCGGGGCCAAGGTTGATCGGTGTGGCGACGAAGCGGTTGGTGGCGGAATCGAATTGCGCCACCGGCTCGAAGGTTTGCACGTTGCCGCGCACTCGCAACACGACGGCGGCAGCCACGCCTTGCCCGCTGGCGTTGGCCGCGAAGATGCCCGGGGCGACGGCGGCAACCTGAACAGCGCCCTGCGTAGTGGTTCCGTCGCTGCTGGTGACTTTGACTGTCGCCACACCGGTAGCCGTTCCGGCGGGCAGCAGGTAGTTGATCTGTTGCGGAGCGACGAAAAACAGCGGCGCGGGGCGCGTTTGGCCTGCGGCGTCCGTGACATCCACGCGCGAACCGCCCAGCGTCGTGGGTAAAGGGCGCGCATTGGCCGAAACAGTTTGCGTCGCCAGACCGGAGCCGAAAGCGGCTGTAATCGAATCAGGCGCGAGCCTCACGCCGCTGAAACTGGCCGCCGAAACGCTGGCCAGCGTGGCCGTCGGCGAAATCAGCCGAAGCGTGTAAGCGCCCGTTTCGCCGCCATCGAAGGAATTGGCGGCGATAATGTATGTTCCCGCCGTCGGCAACGTAATCGTGCCGCTGCTTGCCGGAATGCGTGAATTGCTGCCGCCGCCGCCGTCATCGTCCTCCCGAATCAAATTGCCGCTGCTGTCCAGCAAAGCCAGATAAGCGTCAAACTCCGTCGAATTGAGCGTCACGGCAATCTGCTGATTGGCGACGGCCGTGAACGAATAAAAATCAACGAAACTGCCGTCGCTCAACCGACAATCAACAGTTTCCAGTTTCCCCGTCACATCCTGGTTGGGAGTGATCGGCGTCAGCGTACGACAAGGATCCTGGGCGGCAAACGCCTTTGTCCCGCGCGCGGGTTGCGCGGCAACCAAAGCGAGTACGACGATGAACGACAACAAAACGAATCGTGAAACAAAGACTGAGCAAGTCATGAAATACCTCCGTGGAAAGTGGAACGGCTTGGGGCCGATCAGGAAAGCGAACCTGAGAATGCGATTCCTCAGTGGGAAAGGCTGGGTTCAATGCCAAGTTTCTGTTTTGTCGGACAAATAAGGGTGCGGCGCGACGGGAACGCTTGTAGCCCCGCGCAGCGCACACTGTCAACAAATTATTGCCTTCAGGCTAAAGTAACGACTTGATCGGTGAAGCCTTCAAAGCTGTCGTCGTGGCTGATGACAAAAAGCTGATGGAAATTCTTGATGCGGCCAATTTGCTGCGCCAGATTGAGCCGCCGCTCTTCGTCCATGTTGGTGGTCGGTTCGTCGAAAAAGGCCAGATTGATTTCGGAAAGCTCTTTCAGCAGCGCCAGCCGCACCGAAAGCGCCGCCGCCATCTGCTCGCCGCCGGATAGATTCAGAAACGGTCGTTCCCTGCCCTCTTCTTCCAGCGTGATTTCATAATCTTTGGCCCAGCGCAGCGTCACGTCGTAGCGCCCGCTGATTTCGCGGAAAAGTTGATTGGCTTCGGCGGAAATCGAATGCAGCAACATTTCGGTGATGTAAGGCGCGGCTTTTTGCAGCGTGTCGCGGATGAAGTCGGCGGTTTCGCGCAAACGTTGAGCTTTTTCTTTCGCCGTCAGATGTTCGCGCATTTGTTCGCGGACGGCTTCCAGGCGCGCCAATTGCGCCGCCAGCCGGTCGAGCTGTTGCCGCGCGTGTTCCAGTTGCGTGGAAAGCTGCGTGGCGCGTTCGCGCCATTTATTCAGATCGAACTGCGCGCGGCGATGCGCTTCGGTATCGTAATCTTTTTCAAGCCGCGTTTGTTCGGCGAAGGCGGCGCTGAGCGCAACATCGGTTTCCGCAACTTCGGTTTCGGTGCGGAGCAGTTCCTGCCGGCGCGTTTCGAGCGTGCCGGCGGTCGTCTGGTTTTGGATGAAGGCGTGATAGTCGCCTTCGCTTGCCGCGCGCGATTGCGCCTCCACCCCCAAATCGGTATCAAGCGAAGCAAAAACCAGCAATTCGGTTTTGACCTGTTCCAACTGCGAATTGACCTCGCCGATTTTTTGCGCGGCGGTGGCGGCTTCGCCCAGCCATTCGGCTTCGCGCCGGATGGTGCGTGCAAGCGCGGCTACGCGGCTGCGCGGATCGTTCAATTCGGCCAATGCTTTTTCGGCTTCGGCAATGCGATTTTCGATGTCGCCGATGTCGGCCATGCGGTGGGCGATGCCGTCGCGTTCGGCGCGTTTGCTTTCGCCTTCCTTTTGAATCGCGGCCAGTTCGTTTTTCAAGACTTCAGCCTGACCGGCCAGACGCTCGGCGTCGCGCGCTTCGCGCAATTGCTTTTCCAGCGCCGCGCGTTGCGCTTTGAGCTGTTTGACATCGCCGTCTTTCAAACTTGCGCCGAGCGAGGTTTCGGCTTCGATCTCGGCGATTTGCGTTTGCCGGGTTTCGATTTCCGCCGCCAATCGCGTAAGTTCCGCTTGCAGATGCGGCAAGCGTGCGGTTTCAGCAGCGGCGGCGCGGGATTGTTTCAACTCTTTGGCCAGCGCGGTCAGCAGTTTGGTCAGGTCTTGAATCTCGCCGCGCCGCGCGTCCAGCCCCGTGCGAAAGCGGCCATCGAGCGATTCGCCAGGTTGCAGGTTCAAGCACTTTTCAGTCAGCAGCGGGCAAACGCCGCCCGTTTCCAGCGCACGAATCATTGTTTCGTCGCGGTCAATTTCGGCGCGCAAACCGGCCAGCCGCTCGGTTTCGCGCTGTTGGCGCGTTTCGATCTCGGCCAGTTTCATCGCTGCCGTTGTCAGCGTTTCCAGCCGGACGGCCTCGAGCGAATTTTTTTCGAGTTCGGCGGCGAGCCGCGTCTGCTCTTTTTGCAGCGATTCCAAATGACCGCGTTTGAGTTTGAAATTGCCTATGGCGAGTTCTTTTTCGTTGACTTCAGCGTCCAGACGTTTGCGTTCGTTTTCCAGCAGTTCGGCTGTCGAAGCTTTTTCGGCCAGCGCGACGGCGGCTTCGATTTGCCGCGAAAGATCTCCTTGACGCCCACGCAACTTTTCCAGTTCGCGGTCGAAACCGGCCAGCGATAGTTGCAGGCTTTGCAGTTCGCCGCGCCGTTCGCGCAATTCGGCAATGCCGCGTTCGGCTGCGGACTGCGCAGCAACCTTGTCAGCAAGCTGCGCCAGTTCTTCGCGCGCGCCGGCGACTTCTGCCAATCGCTGCTCGGCCATTTTGGTGGCGCTGCGCGCTTCTATCAGTTCGTGTTCGATAGCCGTTTGCCGCTTGCGCAAAGCGTCGCGCGTCTCGCGCCGACGTTCCAGTTCGACCAGTCGCGCGCTCGTCGCCTGATAAGTTTCATAACCTGCCTGCGCGGCGGCAACGATTTCCGCCGCTTTGCGCGCCTGCTCCAGCGATTCGCGCGAGGAAATCAACGAATGCTGAGTTAATTTCAGCTTGACGCTCAACCGTTCGATTGTTCCGCGCTGCGTTTCCAACCGGCGTTGCAGTTCATCGAAATCGGCGACGACGCCCATCGACTGTTCGCGCGCTTCGACAGCCTGACGGCTTTCGTTTTCCAGCCGCTGCACCTGTGCGGCGGTGTCGTCGTGTTCGCGTTTGGTTTCGTCGTAAACGCGCAGTTCGCCTTCGGCGGCGGCCAGTTTTTTGTCGGCTTCGGCGATGCGGCCTTCGATGTGGCGAACGGTGTCGCGCAAATTGTCGGAAGCCTGGCGGTACTCTTCGACTTTCAGAATTTGATCGAAAACAGTTTTGCGATTGCCCGCCGAAAGCGTGAAATCGTATGTGAATGCGCCTTGCGGAACACCGATGGTGGATTTGAATAGCGCGGCCAGGTCAGTGTCGGCTTCGACTCGCAAATGCTGCCGCAGCC
>CAZRXE010000608.1:0-7257 GCA_964603695.1 uncultured Heliomicrobium sp. | reverse complement strand
GCACCTGGAACATCAGCGGCGTTAGCCGACTCTCAAAATTTTTTCGACCTGTGTGGACGATTTTTGAAATAGAAGCGAAATCACATCCCAAAATACAGCCTGACATCTTTTCGCTCTAGGTGAAACTTCAGCAATTCTTGGTTTGGCAATGTACAGCGGACGGGGAGTCCGCTGATGGCTTAGGGCCGCAAATCCCACTAAGAAAAATAAGGGATTATTTGCCCAAACTCCCAGCGGACTACCCGTCCGCTGTACAAACCGAGAATTGATGGTGAAACTTGCCATCAATTCAGAGACGTTCATATCAAAGAGCTTATCTATATCCTGTCTATATTCTGGTCTATATTCTGGTGCTGCTAAGCGGAAGCTGATGGGGTTCGATTCGTCCGCACAGGGCGAAAGACTTTTTACCCCGTTGACGCTTTCGCAATCCGTTTGCTAGTATGCGCGCTCGCTTTGGGGAGATTGATAATTCGGGCACATAACTCAGCGGTAGAGTGCTGTCTTCACACGGCAGAAGTCACAGGTTCAAATCCTGTTGTGCCCATCTCACAGCTACTTCTTTACTTGAAGTGACTTACTGATTTAGCCGGGGCAATCGCTCCGGCTTTTTCATTGGTGCGCCCGGCAGGGCGCATTCACTTGGAGGTGAAAGTCCTCTACGACCCCGGCAGGGGGAATCGTTAGCCGGACGGCAAGGGGGTCCATCGCGAGGTGGAATCCGAAGGAAGCCGCAGGCAAAACGCTGGCTTGACGAATAGAAATCGCATACGAGGCGGCAATACTGGGTGAGAAGGCCAATATCTTCAAAGCCCAATACCTGCACGGAAAGTCTTGTCGTAGATGCGGCGGGGAAATAGTGTCAAGAGTTATGGAAATTCTTTTTCACCACGCTCCCGTTAAAGCCACTTTGACGAGCCTCTCTTTATTCCGGTAGCGGCACGCTTGCGCATTTCTCCGCTCCGCAAACTCACCGCTGCAAATGGACTCTCGATCACGTTGCCCGTCGCCGATCCCCGCCGCCAGGTAAATCCCGTCCGCATACAGGTACACGATCTTCGATTCGGTCAACGAACGTTTGCTCCAGACTTCATACTCGGCCTTGAACTGCTGATTGAGGCGCGACACCGTCGAAGGCGACAACGCCGACTGCTGCACCCAACAACGAACGCAATGCCGGTTCGAAATCGCGCGTGGCCAAACCTTCGACAAACAACTTGGGAAACAAATCCTCGACCGTTTGCGACCGCTTCTGATAAGGCTTGACCAGCGCTGACTGAAAACGCTCGCCCGGAGGTTCGTCACTCACCCGTGGGACTTTGACCGTCACCGCGCCGCAGCCCAAAGTGACGGTTCGCTCCGGCAAATAACCATTGCGATAGCCACGATGTTCGGTTCGCTCGCCGCGTTCATAACGCGGACGCTGCAAATAGTCGGTGACCTCGGCTTCGAGCGCGGCTTGTAACATCTGCCGAGCGCCTTGCCGCGCCAGAGATTCGAGCGGATCATCGCCCGCTTGAGTGGTTGAAAAAGTGGAATCCTGATATGTTTTGTTCATCGCGTATCCTTGTGTGAAGTTCACCGCAGCGCGCGGTGAACGGATGAAATTACAGCTTTCAACAAGGATACGCAGTGCCATCTTCTGAGATCAATTTCCACAACTTCCAATACTATCTCTGGATGAATCGCTGCCCGAAGCTCATGTGGCGCTCGGCGCAGCCTTCATCATCCTGAACGAAGCCGGAGCGCCGCGCGAGTTCGAGCGCGCCCTTGATCGGAGGAGTTGTCCGGCGGCAGGGCGGTCGCCCTAAGCGCGCTCGGCCACGTTTATGCCGTCACCGGACAGCGGGCGGATTCAGAGCAACTGCTGACCCGCTTGTTCGCCCTGCGCGAGCAAAATCTGGCCTCTTCCTACCACGTCGCTGCCGTCTACGCCGGGCTGGGCGATAGAGAGCAAGCCTTTGCCTGGCTGGAGAAAATCAGGGGAACCGGGAGCGTTACGGTACTCAGGATGGATCAGCACTTCGATCCGCTGCGCGACGACTCCCGCTTCGCCAACTTGCTGCGAAGATGAAACCGCGACACCCATCGTGCTACACAGATTCCGCGCCGGATCTCGGCCTTCGGCGGAAATCAGGGACGCATTGTTTGAGGTGTAGGCAACGACTTCGACGCCCGTGCCATCAAGCGCCTCGCGTCATTGCGTTTTAATGAACGTAACAAAAGCGGTGAAGACAAGCCTGCCGGCAAAGAGCATGGCGAATCTTTTTTTCCATGATAGTATTCGTTCAGCTCGTCATCGCGATCAACTCAAACATCGCTATCATTGAAATGAAATTTTTCGCCGAGAACTGTGCGCTTCCTGGCGCACCGATAAGTGAGTCACCTGAGGAGGTCTTCAAATGCTGATTTGCCCTGTCTGCCGTAGCCAGAACATGGACACAGCGAAATTTTGCGGGAATTGCGGGAACCCTTTTCCGCGTCCTTCGATGCCTACGTCTTCGCTCATCAACTGCCCGCAGGGACACGTTTATAGCGCTGTCTACCAATTCTGTCCTTATTGTCCGCAGCCTGAACCGGTGACGTCAATCGGCTCTCAAGCCGATTTCGCGACACGGATCGAAGAGCCTGTGACGGCCATCGAACCGCCGATTTCGCGCCCGCTCGTTCCGCCACAGGCGGATTTCAGCACACGCGCAGCGGAACCGTTCGCGACCAACTTTGAAACGCGCGTCAGTTCACCGGAGATTTTTGAAACGAGAGTCGGTTCGCCGGAGATTTTTGAAACGCGCCTGAATGACGGAGCGATTGAAGAGGTTTCCATTCCTCCCGCCGGAACTTCGATTGGCGCGGCTTCGGTGACGACCATTTCCGAGATGCCTGTGGCGACTGAGGTCATGTCCTTTTTCGCGCAAACGACAATTGCCGAAATCCCAGTAGATCAATATCCACAGGCTTCCAATGCATCATCGGCCACATTGGAAATTCCTGTTGCGCCGGTCGCTTCGCCGCCGCCGCCGCAGGCTCCACCGATCAATGTGCCGTCCGTTGCCGCGCCGCCTCCGCCGATGGCGCAAACAGTGGTTTCCGATCCGATTCCAGTTGCTGTGCCACAAGTTGGCAAAGTGCAGGCGTCTTCCGAGTTGGATCGGCGCACGCTCATCGTGACCGAAGGCCATTCGGCGCAACCTTCCTCGAAAGGCAAGATCGTCGGTTGGCTGATTACCTACAACCGAAACCCGGATGGAGACGATTTCAGGCTTTATGCGGGTTACAACCGGATCGGTGCCAATCCGGTATGCGACATCGTGCTGGATGACGAAACCGTCAGCGGCTCGCACGCAATCATAGTCTTTCGCGAAGGCCGTTTCCTGATTAAGGACGACCTATCGCGCAACGGAACCTTCGTCAATAACCGTGAAATCAACGAAGCGCACCCGCTTCAAAATTATGATCAGGTTCGCATCGGCAATACCTATTTGACCTTCATTGCCGCGCAACGCATCGCTTAAGGCAAGATCAGGAAAATGGGAAAGTAAGAAACGGACGAGATAAGTCAGTTTATCCGTTTCTTCCTTTCCCGATCCCCCCTTCTCCCCGTTTTCGTCCCTCCGACTCCCCAAGTGCCCATTGGCCACTTATGCGTCAGCAGATCATCATCGCACATCGTACGGACACAGGACTTGAACGAAGAGACAATGAAGATGCCATCGGCTACGTCGGCGACGAACGCAGTGGTTGCCATCTGATTGTCATTGCCGACGGCCTGGGAGGAGCTGCCTGCGGGCAGGTCGCCAGCCGGCTGGCGGTGCAAACCATTCGGCAAAACTTTTTCAGCACCGTGGACTCTGAATTTTCCATCAACGACCGGCTGGCGCTGGCCATTGCCGAAGCCAATCGTCAGGTGTTTCATCGCTCCAGTCAGGATCGCCAATGTCGCGGCATGGGTTCGACCTGCGCTGTGCTGGCGCTTTGCGAAGAAGCCGCTCACGTCGGTCACGTCGGCGACAGTCGCGTATACCTGCTGCGTGATGGCCGCATTCGCCAACTAACGCGCGACCATTCACGCGTGCAACGCATGCTCGACGACGGATTGATTACCGAGGAAGAAGCCGTCAATCACCCCGACCGCGACTGGCTGGATCGCGCGTTGGGTCAACGCGAATACATTTTGCCTGACGTGCTGAACGATCCGATACGGCTTCGCCTGGAAGACACTTTCCTTGTTTGCACGGACGGATTGACCAATCTGGTGCGCGACGAGGAAATTTTCCGCCTCGTCCAAAACGTTCCGTCCGCGCACGCCTGCGAAGCACTGATCGCACTGGCCAATGAGCGCGGCGGTACGGACAATATCACCGTTGCCATTGCCCGCATTGGCGCTGACATCACGCTGACCTTTTGACGCATCGCTTATGACCACACTTATGACCACACTGCTTATCGCCACTTCCAATCCGGGCAAAGTCAAAGAACTTGCCGCGCTGCTCGCCGGGCTGAATTGCCGCCTCATTGGTTTGGCGGACTTGCCGGAAACGCCGCCGGTGGTGGAAGAAACCGGCAAGACCTTCGCTGAAAACGCGGTGATCAAAGCGAACTATTACCACTCGCTGACCGGTCTGCCGACGCTGGCCGATGATTCAGGGTTGGAAGTGGATGCGCTGAAAGGCCGCCCCGGCGTTTATTCCGCGCGTTATGGCGGTGAGGGGTTGACCAGCGCTGAACAAATTGAACTGTTGCTTGATGAAATGAAAGACATTCCCGACCGGCAGCGGACGGCGCGCTTTGTCTGCGCTATTGTCCTGACCGGCTTACTCAACATCTCTCAGCTTTTTGAAGGCCAATGTGAAGGCAGAATCGCCCGCCAGCCGGCGGGCGGCGGCGGCTTCGGTTACGATCCGATTTTCATTGATGAGCAATCCGGGCGCACGTTTGCAGAGCTTTCCCCGGAAGAGAAAAGCGCGCGCAGCCATCGCGGCCAGGCTCTGCAAAAAGTGCGTGAGTTTCTAGCAGAAATGCTGTGAAGAGTAGAGCCTGAGTTCGGATGTCAACCTTCCCCAGGCTCTATTGTTGGAAAATTGCTCAGCCGGCGTGAATCAGCGTTTTCAGTTCCTTGCCGAATTTGACATCAATTTTGCTGGCGCGAACGTCAATCACGACTCCCAGTCCGAACTTTTGATGTTCGAGGCGGTCGCCGACGGCGAAACGGGTTTGCATGGAATATGCCCGCGCTGGCCCTGTGGATTCGACCACAGGGTCTTTCCTTGTGCTGCGCACGGTTCGCGCCGAAGTGGATTTCGTAGTGGTTTTGGCCGCGCGATAGATGTGGTTGCTGCCGCAGGTGCGACATTCCACGCGCGCGATTTCGCCTTTGTCGTCGAGCGCGGCGATTACGTGCTCCCGATTTTCCTTGCACCTGCCGCAACGGGTTTCAACATCTCCGCCCAATTGCGGACGCTTCACGATACCGAGTGATTGATTAAGCATTAGTTTCTACTTGAAGGTCACGGGGCGCGCTGTCGGCGACTTCCCCCTGAGTTCTTTCAATATTCCTTTCGTTGTCAACATTGAGCAAGCAAAGGCTTGCCGTTCAAAGTTATTTCCCGGTCAAACCCAACGCCGGGCCAAGATTGATGCGGGCTAAATTCGAGTCCCGCCCGATCACCGAAACCGTCAAATCCATCACCCCATTGTTCGCCAAGTAGGGCGGGATTTGGAAAATCACTTCATCCAGCCCGGCAAAAAACAGCGAGGCATTTACCGAAACGACGGGACACGGAATCCCATTCAATCTGACCGTCACGTCCTTCGTGCTTCCTCCCAGTCTCAATCCCGCGCATTGAATGAACACCCTGGTCGGGAAAGCCGCCGACCCGACTGGAATCGGGGCGCTGGAAATCGCCGTGCGAACAATGCCTGAAGGATCATTGGTGTAGGTTCCCGCCGCGTAAAACCTCTCGGACTCTTCCACCTGATCCTGCACGGCGATCCCCGGCCAGACAGTTGCCACCGAAACCGTGGCGGTGTGGGTCACATTAAACTTGGTCTTTAGCTCCAGCGTGCGCACCGCCTTGCCTTGAGCCTGCACCAAAATCACTGCGCGCGTCGCCGAAACCAATTGAATTCGCTGCAAGACACCATCCAGTTTGACGGTCACTCCGCTCAGCGTGGTCGGCGCGAAAAATGGATCAAAGGATTCTTCATCCGTAAACGTTTGCCCAGTGATGAGGGCCAACGAGCCACGCGCCACCGGCGCATCCGAATTCAAAAAGTTGCTTACCGTGATGGTCTGAGCCGAAACACTCAGGCTGAGAAACAGCCACAATCCCACGAAAAATAAAGCACGCATAGTTTCACGAGTAAACGGGGGGCGATTACCGGAACGTTACAGAATGGAATACAGTCGCTTCATCCTGCCAATTGCGGCCTGGCGATGAATCTTCGGGGCTATCGTCATTCGCCTGACCGCCGACAAATCAAATTGGGTGTCGTCTTTACTTGTCTACTTGATAAACAATGTTTGCCTGGCTTTTCGTGTGAACTGAAAGTTTCTACATCCCTAGTTTGCGACTTCCAGTTTTACGTTTTGCCAATCGCCGCGAATAATCCGTTCGCGAATTTCAACGGCGTTTTTTCCTTCGCCAACCAACTTATGAACAAGGAGACCCTCCTTGAGACAAAGCGGTCAGCCGACACTGTGCGTGGTCGCGTAACAATTGAGCAGACTGGTATGACCTTCGCCGTTGTCGCACATGCAGTAGCAGGGTTGTTGCGCGAAGATTTCAGGATGTTGTTGAGCGTAGCTGTACGCCTTGGACACGACAGGATCGGAAAACTGTTTTGGGTCCAGCACTGTCAACAGCGGCTGTGCCGCCTCGACGCTGGTAAAGTGCGCTGGAACTCTGGGCGTCGGATTCGCCGTCGCCTGATGGCTTTGCTGATTTGCGTGGGAATCGTGCCCGCCCGGCGATGCTCCACAACCGGCCAGCAGCACGACACTGGCCAAAACCAAACATAAACCAAACAAAACATGCCGAGACTGCTGAATTTGGTCTGTCAAACTTCGATTCATTACGTCCTCAGTTTAAGATTGCCTTTGGATTGAACTATCTCTTTTCAATTCGCTTGAGATTTCAGGATCGGCGGTATTGTAACGGCGGCTTGCCATCTTTGCCAGTCAAGATCGAGACAAAAGGCGGGACAAATGATTAGCGCGGTGCTATCATCCGCCCGCACTCATCAACGAAGTGCCCCCAT
>CAZRXE010000607.1:0-1620 GCA_964603695.1 uncultured Heliomicrobium sp. | reverse complement strand
GCTGGCATTTCAAATTTTTCTTTTTGCCAAATTTTTCTTTTTGATGGATTGTCTTAAGTTTCAATATTCCTTATCGGATTACGTCGAAGGGGCGCTCGATTCGCGTTCGCGCGCGGAATGCGCCGGTCACCGGCTGATTTGTCGCGATTGCCGCGACCTTTACAGCGATGTGCGGGCGATGATGCAAACGCTCAATGCCTTTGCGTCGGATTCAATCGAAACGCCTGAAGGGTTGGAAGATCGCATTCTATCCGCGACGACCACCGGCGAAATGCTCAGTTGCAACGAGTTCGACCGCTTGATCGAACGGTACTTTGACGGTGTGCTGCTGGCACCGACTTTCCAGACCTTTCAAGCCCATTTTGAAAAATGCTCGAAATGCCGACGCCTGATGTCCGGCATTGAAGAAGCAATCGAAATCTGTCACGAGATTAAGCAGTCTGAAATTGACGCGCCGCCTTCGCTGCAAGATCGCATTCTGGCGGCGACCGTTGGGCATCAAAAAACTTCATGGCCGGAACGCCTGAAAGCCACAGTATTCGGGTTGACGATCAGCTTCGCGCGTTCAATGGGAACGCCGCAGATGGTTGCCGCGCTGCTGATTTTTGCTGCGAGCAGCTTGCTGGTTCTTTCGCGCTTCGGCAGTTTGAGCGGAATGGCTACGCATGCCGGCGACAGGGCAGGGCAGTTTGTGAATGACACCAGCGTGATGGCGCAGCGCGTTTCGTTCGCGTTGGCGGTCGGCGAAGCGGGAAGCAAACCGAATAATTCTTCCGCGCAACCCGCGCCGCCACAGGCAAGCCCTTCGCCGACGGTATCGCCGGAAATGAAGACCGATTCGGCGCGGCAGGCTTCGGATTCGCACAACGACAAGTAATTCCCAATTCAATAATCAACACGGGGATGAGTGACCGCCAATCGCAGTCCTCATCCCTTGTTTTTAGCGATACAAACCGGAATTGACGCCAGGGACGGTGACCGGATTTAAAGACCAAAATGAAATGTGCTTATCATCCAACTAATTTAGCCAGCGCCCGCTGCGGTTCCTGTGGACGAAGCCTGTGCGCTGCTTGCGACCATCGGATCAAGGGTTATCCTTATTGCCAGGATTGCATTGTCGCGGGCGTCGAAATGCTGCGGCAACATGCTAACGGCCAGACGCCACGTCCGCGCGAAGAAAAATCCCCGGTCGTTGCCGTCTTGCTTGGACTGATTCCTGGCTTGGGCGCGGCGTACAACGGACAGCCGGTCAAAGCGTTGGTGCATTTCGTTCTCACAGCGGGGTTCTGGACGCTGGCCGATGTTTTTCATTCTTCGCTTGAAGTCACCTGCGCGCTGGCAAGTCTGGCGTTTTATGTTTATTCGCTTTATGACGCTTTCCGCTCCGCGCAGCGCCAACGCAACGGTGCGGATTTGCCCGCCGAAGATGAACAGTTGCGGCAGTTCCTACGTGCGCGCGTCAATCTCTGGGGGGGATTGCTCATCGGCATTGGCGCGCTGACCACCTTGCACATTCTTTTTCCCGTACACACCCATCGTTTCTGGCCCTTGCTGTTGGTGGCCGCCGGATTGTATCTGCTCAGCGAATTTCGTCGCGGCAAACAAACCGTCAACCCTGTC
>CAZRXE010000606.1:0-2159 GCA_964603695.1 uncultured Heliomicrobium sp. | reverse complement strand
CCGCATCAAATAGATGCGTCGCCGGCCGGTCGTTCCGGGAAGCGCGGTCATCGGATCAACCTTTGCGGCGCGGCGTGCGGGGAAGTAACAGGCCGGGAGTGCAACGAGCGAGAGCGTGAATGCGAGCGCGGTGAAGGTGAGCGGGTCGGTGGCGCTGGTGTCGTAAAGCAGGTTGGCGATGAGGCGCGTTGCGGCGACAGCGCCGCCAATGCCTATGGCGATGCCAGCCAGCACAGGCGTCATGCCTTGTCTGACGACCAGCCGGACAACGTCATTTGCTTTTGCACCCAGCGCCATCCGAATGCCGATTTCCTGCGTGCGCTGTGTGACCGAATAAGAGATGACGCTGTAAATGCCGACGGTGGCCAGTGTCAGCGCCAGTGCGGCGAAAATCGTCAGCAATAGCGTGTTAAAGCAGCGCGGCGCTGTGGTTGCGGCAATGACTTCGTTCAAGGTTTTGATGGCAGTCACGGGTTGGTCCTTGTCGATTTCCGATACCTTGCCGCGCACGGCGGCGGCCAGACTCGCCGGATCAACAGTGGAGCGAATTATCAAAAATGCATCGCGGCGCGGTCGGCGCAGGTAAGGCAAATACCAATCAGGCTCGGCTTTGGATTCCAGGCCACGATGCGGAATGTCTTTGACGATGCCGACGATGGTTAGCCAAGGATTGTCGGCGCGCGGCAGCCCCAGCGTCAGGCGTTTGCCGATCGGGTTTTCGCCGGGGAAGTAACGCGCGGCCAATGATTCGTTGATGATCGCCGCGTCTTCCACTTCGGCAGTGTCCCGGTCGGTGAAGTCTTGTCCGCCAACAATGGGAATGCCCAGGGTGCGGAAATAGTTTGGCGCGACCAATTGCCAGCCCGCGACGAAGGGATGATTGAAATCGAGCGGGCGGCCTTCGATGGCAAACGGATCGTCCGTCGCCGCGCCGCTAAGAGCTTGAAGCGTGCTGAGACTCGCGGATTCAACGCCGGGCAGCGATTCCACCTTGCGAATCAGCTCCTGATAAAACCGCGCTGCTTGCGTCGGTTCAGGGTATCGCGTTTGGGGAAGATTCAGTTTCACACTCAGCAGGTGGTCTGTCTTGGCAATAGGGTGGAGTCGTTGCAGGCGAAGGAAACTGTTGAGCATTAATCCCGCACCCACCAGTAGCATCATCGCTACCGCGACTTCGCCGACGACCAATAAATTCCGCAGCCAATGCCGACTGCGCGTCGCCGCCGCGCTGCCTTCTTTCAGGCTTTGTTGCAGATCGAGTCTAGAGGCTTGCAGCGCGGGCGCGATGCCGAAGATCAAGCCGGTCAGAAGGGAAGTCGTCAGTGTGAAGGCCAGCACTCGTCCATCCAAAGTGACTTCCACTAATCGGGGGAGTGTCTCCTTGCCAAGCGCAATGAGCGCCCGAACTCCCCACCACGCCAGCATCAATCCGCCAATGCCGCCCAACGCTCCGATCAACAAACTTTCGGTCAGCAACTGCCGGATCAATCGCCAGCGACCAGCGCCCATTGCCGAGCGCACGGCCAATTCTTTTTGCCGCGTCATCGCTCGCATCAGTAATAGATTGGCGGCGTTGGCACAGGCAATCAGGAGCACCAGCCCGACGGCTGCAAAAAGCACCCATAAGGCGCGGCGGCTTTTGCCGACAATCTGTTCCTGAAGCGGCGTCAGCGTGATGCGCCAACCCATATCGGAATTATTCGGACCGCGGTAGCTTTGATGACTTTGCTCGAAGCTTTGTCCCAGTGCGGTCATTTCTTCGCGCGCCTGTTCCAGCGTGACGTTCGGTTTCAACAGCGCCACGACGTTTAGATAGTAAGGGCGTTGCCGCTGCGCAACTTGCTCCGTCGTGAACGCCAGCGGCAGCCAAAACTCCACCGGCTCCGCGAAGTTGAAGCTCGGATGCGGAAACTCAAATCCGGCGGGCATCACGCCGACGACGGTGTAGCTTTGATCGTTCAACCGAACCGAGCTGTTGACGACGTTTGCCGAGCTGCCCAGACGCTGTTGCCAGAACCGATGGCTGAGAATGACGACATTGCTTTGTCCCGGTTGATTTTCCGCGTCGGAAAACAATCGGCCTTGTGCCGGCAGCGTGCCGAGCATTGAAAAGAGGTTGGCCGTCACGTTCGCCCCGGCAATGCGCGCGGGCTGACCGC
>CAZRXE010000605.1:0-3639 GCA_964603695.1 uncultured Heliomicrobium sp. | reverse complement strand
GGTGCTGACCGGACGCCTGCTGGCAACCCGGCGCGACGTTCAGGTCTTGAACCACGGCAAGGCGAGCCGTTCGTGGGCGACGGCATTGCTGGCACCGTTTTTGATGATGTACCTCGACATCATCATTGACCCGGTGGCTTTGCGCGGCGACCGCTGGTTTTTGGGAAAGATTTATTACTATCCCGGCGGCGGAAGTTACTTCGGAATAACACTCGCCAACTTCCTCGGCTGGTACTTTGTTTGTTTTGTTATTCTGCGTGTGTTCGTTAGGCTGGAAAAAAAACTATTGGCCAGTACCTCGAATTTAACTTCCGGCATTCTGAGTTACCGTTACAAGGCATTGGGTTCGGCGGGACTTTATTTCGGAATCCTCGGCTTCAATTTGTTTATGACGTTTTGGATCGGCGAACGACAGTTAGGCGTGGTCGGCGTGATCATCATTTTGCCGTTGGTGGTGATGATTCTGCTGGCATTGAACAAAGCCGAACGCTTTCCGGGGTGAACGGCGTCATCATCTTGTCAGTTCTTGTCAGTTCGGCTGGATCGTTGTACAACTACGCGCGTCCAAGGGCGCTACCCCGCCCAACTACCAATCCCGTAAGCCATAGGTTACTGACAGCTATGAACAAAAAACTCTTTGCATTCCTTGTTTGCATTGCATTGACTCCCTTTGCGTTTGCGCAAGGCCCGATTCCGCCGATCCAATCCGGCTACGGCGCGAACGGACAGTTCACCGCCACGGTGGATAAATTTCCCAGCCCGCTTTACGACAACGAAAAAGTGCAGGTCTTCCGCCCGGCGGGCGTTACACAGCCCGTGCCGGTCATCTTTTTCGCGCCCGGTTTTAACAACAACGATCCGGTCGAATACCGCGCCTTGATTGCGCACATCGTCAGCCGAGGCTACGCGCTGATTCATCTGCCTTTCCAAGTCCTTTCCGGCGACATTTCGCTGCACAAAAAACGCTATGACACCATCCGCGCCGGGATGGAAGAAGCCGTCAATCGTTTCGGTACTTCGTTCGATCTGACGCGCGTAGGTTTCGTCGGCCATTCTTACGGCGGCGCGGCCTTGCCGGCGATGATGCAGCGCGGCGTGGTCGAACGCGGCTGGGGCGGCAAAGGTGCGTTCGTTTACTCAATGGCTCCCTGGTACTCCTACGAATTCAGCATCAAGCAGTTTGTGGATTGGCCGCAACAAGTGAAGCTGCTGGTCGAAGTCTTTGAAGACGACGGCGTCTGCGACCATCGCCTGGCCAAAGAGATTTACGAACGCGCCAATCTACCCGCCAGCGAAAAAGACTTCGTGATGCTGCGCGGTGAAACCCGGCTGGGCTACAAACTTGACGCCGAACACGGCACGCCTTCGCAAGCGAGCGACGCCAACGCGCTGGATTTTTACGGCATTTACCGCCTGTTCGACGCGCTGGCCGATTACGCCTTCAACGGCAGCGAAGCCGGCAAACGAATCGCCCTGGGCAACGGCAGCGCCGAACAACGCTTTATGGGCAAATGGCCGGACGGCCAGGCGGTGCGCGAAATGCTGGCCGGCGATTGCGTGCCGATTACGCGCGGTTCGAGTTCGTTTCTGTTTCCGAATTTCGGTTCGACCGCCGGCTTCACGACGGTGTCTTCGGCCAGCCTGAAAACCGGCGCGGTTGCGCCCGATTCGCTTGTCTCGGCCTGGGGCACGAACTTTTCGGCCTACCCGGTCGTCGCTGAAGGCGAAGCGCCCCTGAAACTGAACGGAACCAGCGTCCGCGTCAAAGACGGTGTATGCGCCGAGCGCCTGGCTCCGCTGTTTTTCGTTTCACCCACACAAATCAACTATCAAATCCCGCCCGGCACGACGACGGGCGAGGCAACCGTTTCCGTCTTCAACGAAGCAGGCGCGGTGTCCGTCGCGACGATGCAAATCAACAATGTCGCGCCGGGATTGTTCGCCGCCAACGGCAACGGTCAGGGCGTGGCGGCGGCTTCTGTCTTGCGCGTGACGGCGGACGGCAAGCTCAGTTATGAGAAAGCCGCGCAGTTCGACCTCGCCAAAAACAGTTATGTCGCCACGCCCATCAATCTGGGCGCAGTTGGCGACCGCGTATTTCTGCTGCTGTTCGGCACGGGCTTGCGCTATCGCAACGCGCTCGGCAACGTCACCGCCACCATCGGCGGCGTGCCGGTCGAAGTTCTTTATGCCGGCGCGCAGGGCGGAATCGGCCTGGATCAGGTGAACCTCTCGCTTCCGCGCAGTCTGGCCGCGCGCGGCGAAGTGGAAATCGTCCTGTCGGTGGAAGGCAAAACGGCGAATGCGGTCAAAATCAATTTTCAATGACTCCGCTCAAGCCTGCACAAAGTAGCGGCCTCGCTACTTTGTGCAGGCCACGCCGTATTTTCACCTTAGATGTCTTGCTGCTTTCAAGACTCTCGCCTACACTGCGCGGCGTCAGCCGGCTGCCAAAATCGGTAACGACAGCCACCGCATCTTCATCATCAACAAACGCCTGAAGTGGAATAGAGAGGAACTTGTATGAACGCATCAGTCACCCTTTTCGCTCGCAGAGCCATTACCGCAGTCTTTTTCATCACGCTTGCCGCCGTCACAGCTTTCGCACAAGGAAATGGCTTTACCTACCAAAGCCGTTTGACCGAAGGAACCAACAACCTTCCGGCCAATGGCCGCTACGATTTCCAATTCAGCCTTTTCCCTGATTCTACAAGCGTTACACCGATTGCTTCTACCAACACCAATACGCTGACGGACGTTCAAGTGACCAATGGCGTGTTTGCCGTAGTGCTGGATTTTGGCGCAGCCGCCTTTTCAGGCGAAAAACGTTGGCTGCAAATCAGCGTCCGCCTTGCCGGCAACGGCGCATTCACACCGCTGTCGCCCCGCCGGGAAATCACTCCAACGCCGTATGCCATCCGAAGCCAGATCGCCACCGCCGCTGATCGCCTTTCACCGAGTTGCGCCGGTTGTGTAACAGATGGGCAGATTGCTGCCGTCGCCGGCAGCAAGGTGACGGGAACCATTCCCGCAGCTAGCGTTCCAACCGGCAGCAGCAACTACATTCAAAACACACAAGGCACCACGACGCAGCAAGCTAACAGCAGCTTCAATATCAGCGGCAATGGCACGGCAGGCGGCATTTTATTGGGCAATGTCGTCCAGGCGACGACGGAATACAGACTCGGCATAGGCGCAGTTGGGGAAACCCGTATCTTGCATACAACAGGCATCAATAACATGTTCGTCGGCTTAGGGGCTGGCACGGCCAATACGAATGGCCGTGATAACTCCTTTTTCGGAAGATCTGCGGGCAACAAAAATGACACTGGCAGCCAAAACTCCTTCTTTGGACAGGGCGCAGGAGAAGACAATAAAACAGGAAACGACAACGCATTCTTCGGATACGGCGCAGGTACGGACAATATCTCAGGCTCACGCAACAGTTACTTCGGCTACCTTACGGGCGGCTTTAATACCGAAGGAAGTAGGAACGCTTTTTTCGGGAGTTTAGCTGGCTTCAGTTGTGTCCCACATGAAGAGTTACTCGCAAGTAACGATCAAGTTTTCAGCGCGCCGGTGATCTGAGGCAGTCCGAATAACAGCGCAATGGCTTGAAAGGTTTCTTGCAAGCTTTCC
>CAZRXE010000604.1:0-4283 GCA_964603695.1 uncultured Heliomicrobium sp. | reverse complement strand
GTGCTGGTGGGTGTCAATGATCTGCATCGGTTTTCCTCCATCAACAAACATGAACAAAGGCGGCTGAAGATGCTCCAGCCGCCTGATTGAATCGAGTTTTTTTCGGGTTTAGTTTCCGCGATTCTGGGCGGCGTTTCGTTTCCAGGCACGCTGCGCCAGATCGGCGGCATTGGGCATTTCGGCAATCGCTTTTTGTAACTGCACGTCGTAATCGGAAATGCCTTGCTGGGCGCGGTCGCTGCCGTAAGCCGCCGTCAGGATTTCCGAGCGAAGTTGTTTTTTGCACCAGGCCATATTGGCGTCAACATGCGCCGTCGTCAGTCCGAAATCCGAATTGTCTTTGTAGTACTTCACGGCGAATTCGCGGAACGCCTTCATGATTTCATCAGTGATGACGAACTCCGTCGGTTTCAGCCGGTGATCGTATTCGATGCCGTTTAGTTTGAAGCCGGGCGCGACTGGAATCCGTCCGGCAACCATATCCCGCGTGAACAGGAACGTTGCATTCAGCAAACGAGCCTGCACCGAAGTCAGGAACAAATCCGGGTTATCCACTTTGACATCCGGTTCAATACCGCCGCCGCCGTAAACGGTGCGGCCAAGATCGGTCTTGCGCTCTTCGGTGCGTTTAGGTGTCGCCATCGCGTCGCCGTTGGCGCTGCGGCGCGAGTAGTACTCGAAGATCGAACCGTTCGAGTAATCGCGCTGAATCAGCCGTCCGCTCGGTGTGTAGTAATGCGCGATGGTCAGAATCAGGCCGCCATTGTTGATAAGCGGGAAAATGCGCTGCACCAGTCCTTTGCCGAAGCTCTGTTCGCCGACGATCAAGCCGCGATCATGATCTTGAATCGCGCCGGCGACGATTTCCGAAGCCGAAGCGGTCTGCCGATCAATCAACACCACCAGCGGGAAATTTTCTGACGCGCCGATGCGGGCATATTCTTCCTGGTCGAAATTGTTTCCGGGTCGGGATTTCGTGACCACGATCTTTTGCCCGCGTTGCAGGAATTGATCGCAGACCTTGATGCCTTGATCCAAATAGCCGCCGCCGTTGCCGCGCAAATCCAGTATGAAGCTGGTTGCGCCCTGTTCGCGCAATTCAGCCATGGCGCTGGCGAGTTCACGGCTGGTGGTGGATTGAAAATTGGTGGTCAGGCCGATGTAACCGACGCCGGGTTTGACTATGTAATAGCTGGGAATGGAAGGCCGCCAAATGCCGTCACGCGTGATGGTCGAAGTGATCGGTTCGGCCACGCCCAGGCGTTTGACGGTGACGGTGATTTTCGTGCCGCGTTCGCCGAGCAGCACGCTGCGGACTTTATCCGAACTCCAATCGGACGTGTCCTTGCCATCAAGCGCGACAATCTGGTCGCCATAACGCAGTCCGGCGCGCGAGGCCGGGCTGCCTTTGAACGGTTCCAGAATGTAAGTCACTTTGTCGCGGGTCCCGATCAACGAGCCGATGCCAAAGTACTGGCTATGTTGCCGGTCGTTGAATTCCTTGAAGGATTTGGGATCGTAGTAATCCGAATGTGGGTCGAGCGTTTTCAGCATCCCCTGAATGGAAGATTTGCTGAGGGTTTCGTCGTCCACATCAACAACGTAATTCTTTTTGATGATGTCCGCCGCTTTTTGATAATCATCGGAAATGCGCCGCGCCGCCGCGCCTTCCTGGGCGACAACGAAATTCGGCGCAATCAAAGCCGCACCGACGACCACCACCAAAAGCCCTAAGAGCGAAAGTTTCCTAGACGAATTGTTCACCGCAAACTCCCTTGCTGTTCTTAAAGTTCAAATTTTCAACCGAAAATGGAGGCGATGAAGTCATAGTAACCACGAAGCTTTGATAGTCAAGCCGTGAGATTCCAAAGTCCGTGTTTTCTTCAGCTTGATGAATTCGACCGCCGTCTGGCACCGGAATTCGTTGACCCCTTTCCACCGAAATCGAATTCTCCTGTCCGTTCAAGCCGCGCCAGGTTTCTGATGGAGAAAACCTTTGCCGTCCCGCCGGAGTCAGCCTACAATCAGCCGCTCCATCAGCAACAGTATTCAATTGCAAAAGTTTTTGTGAGGGAGCGGTTCCCCCGAATCCGACGGATTTGTCTGCCACGTCCGCAGCCGGCTCGTAGCCGGCTGAATATCTCTATTTCCGCCAATGAACAAAATTGTCGAATGCATACCTAATTTCAGCGAAGGGCGCGACGCACGCAAGATCGAATTCATCGCGTCCGCTATTGAGTCCGTGGACGGCGTGGTGGTGCTGGATCGCACCATGGATGCCGATCACAATCGGGCCGTCGTCACCTTCGCGGGCGAACCCGAAGCCGTCGTCGAAGCGGCACTGCGCGCCGCCGCCACCGCCATCGAATTGATTGACCTGAACCAGCACCTGGGCGAACACCCGCGAATGGGCGCGCTTGACGTGCTGCCCTTCGTTCCGATCAAAGGCGTCAGCATGGACGAGTGTGTTGATCTGGCGCGCAAGGCGGGCAAACGCATCGCCGATGAACTGGGCATCCCCGTGTTTCTTTACGAAAAGGCCGCCACCCGCGCCGACCGCGCGGATTTGGCCGAAGTGCGGCGAGGCGGGTTCGAGGCCATTCGCGACGAAATCGTTTTTCACCCCGACCGCAAACCCGATTTCGGCGCGCGTCAGATTCATCCGACCGCAGGCGCGATGGCCGTCGGCGCGCGCAATCCGCTGATTGCCTACAACATCAATCTGACGACGGACGATGTCGTCATCGCCAAGAAAATCGCCAAAGCCGTGCGCGGTTCCAGCGGCGGATTGCAGAACGTCAAAGCCCTGGGCCTGAAGATGGAAAACCGCCGTTTGGCGCAGGTTTCGATGAACATCGTCAATTATGAAGCCACGCCGCTGCATCGTGTTTTCGATCTTGTCAAACGCGAAGCCGAACGCTATGGCGTCAGAATTCGCAGCAGCGAAATCGTCGGCCTGGTTCCGCAAGCCGCGCTTAATGCCTGCGGCGAGTTTTATCTGCAAATCGAAAACTTCAGCCAGGACGCGGTGCTGGAACACCGTCTGCACGAAGCCTGGGCCGAAGACTTCGATGAAATCGGCGCGGGTTTTCGGGTTTGGGACGAGAACGATTCGCCGACCACGACTGCTGTGCCCAAAGTGGGGACTAAAACCGGGAAAACCAAATCGCAGGCTTCGCCGCTGGCTTTCGGCGCGATTGCCGGAAGCATCGCGGCAGGCAGCCTTGCGCCCGAAAGCGGCAGCATGGCCGCTTACTCCGGCATGCTGGCCACGGAACTGGCCGTGATGGTTTGCAATCTGGCCGACAGCCAGAAACGCGCCGTGGAAGACGAGGTCAAAGTCATGCTCGAACGCCTGGAACAACTCGGCGCTGATTTGCAGCTCGCCCTGCGCGAAGACATAGAAGGCCGCGAGCGAGTGCTGGACGCCATGTCCCTGCCGCGCGACACCGAAGGCGAAAAACTGGCCCGCGTGATGGCCATCGAACAAGCCACTAAAAACGCCGTCGCCGTCCCGCTGCGAGTCGCCGAAAGCTCCATGCAAACCCTGGATGTGCTGGGCGATCTGGCCGGCATTTGCCCTCCCAACGGCGTTTCCGATCTGGCCTTGAGCGCGCAACTGGCGATGACCGCTATTCGCGGCGCTTCCTACAACATTCTGCCTAACCTGCTTTCCATCAGCGACAAGGAATTTGCCGAACAATGCCGCGCGCAACTCAACGACCTGCTTCACGATGGCCGACAGGCGGCGGCGCAGATTGAAAGTTTTTTCAATCGCATCTACCCAGTGGAAAATTGACCGCTTGAAAGTACGCCTCTACAATCGCGCGGCAATCGGCCAACTCTGAATAATTTTTTTCAGTGGAACTTCTTTGCGGTTCCAGAGGAAATGGGAAAAGCAGTCAATTTTTCGCCGGGCGTCAGGGATGATTTGCGGCAAGAAGCAATCGCAGTGACGATGACGGGCAACGGCGTAATTCAAACAACAAACTTTATGCGAATTCGAAAAACTTCTTCGGTGTTTCTTTGTCTGGCGCTGCTGCTTTGGGTTCTGGCAGCGCCTTCCTCGACAACTTTGCTTTCGGCTTCTTCCGCCGAATCGCGCGCGCCGGTGCGGGGCAAAAACGGAATGGTGTCTTCCGTCAGCGAAATCGCTTCGCGGGTCGGCGTGGACGTGATGAAGCGCGGCGGCAATGCCGTTGACGCGGCTGTGGCGGTGGGGTTGGCGTTGGCGGTGGTCTGGCCTTCGGCGGGGAATTTGGGCGGCGGCGGATTTATGGTCA
>CAZRXE010000603.1:0-7309 GCA_964603695.1 uncultured Heliomicrobium sp. | reverse complement strand
CACCTTGCTGGTGCTGGTCGAAAACAGCGGGCGCATTCTGGCTAAAGAAGAATTGATGCAAACGCTCTGGCCGCAAACTTACGTCGAGGAAAGCAACCTGACGCAAAACATCTCGCAATTGCGGCGGGCGCTGAGCACTGACGCCACCGAAACGCAGTACATCGAAACCATTCCCAAACGCGGTTACCGGTTCATCGGCGAAGTGCAGCTTGTTTCGACCGAAAACGGGGCTGGCGCGATGAGCGGAAAAAGCGATCCGCACCCGGTTGCCGAAATCGCCGCGCTCGCGGATGAAAATGTCGAATCCGTTTCTGCGCCGACGGAAACGCAGCCGCCGCTGAACGTCAGAAAAGTGCTGACTTCGCTGGCGCTGTTTTTGGTCAGTCTTTCGATTTTGATTTTTTCGCTGGTCAGTTCCTACCGCCGGTCGAATCACGCCAAGACGGCCTTTCAACAATTGACGCCCGCCAAACTGACGACTTCGGGCAATGCGCTGATGGCTGCGGTTTCGCACGACGGCAAGTATGTGGCTTATGTGGCGCAGGAAGGCGATCAGCAAAGTTTGCAGGTGCGTCAGGTGGCGGCGATGAATAACACCGCAGTGGTGGCGGCGGCGAACGTGCGCTTTCGCGGCGTGACGTTTTCGCCGGACGACAACTTTCTTTATTACGTGACACAGCCCGCAGGCGAAACATTGAGCAAGCTTCATCAGGTTCCAGTGCTGGGCGGTGCGCCGCGAGAAGTCATCAGCGACGTGGACAGTCCGGTGACCTTCGCGCCAAACAGCCAATACGTCGCTTTTGTGCGTAACTTTCCGGCGCAACGCGAAACCGCGCTGATGTACGTCAAACTGGACGGCACGGAAGAACGAAAGCTGCTGGTGCGCAAACGGCCTGAATTTCTTTCGCTGCAAGGGCCTTCCTGGTCGCCGGACGGCGGCCTGATTGCCTGCGCGGCAGGCACAAATTCCGGCAGCGAAATCACCATGCAGGTGTTGGCCGTGAACACGAATGACGGCGTGGCCAAACCCATCGGCAATCAATCCTGGACCAGCATCGGGCAAGTCGCCTGGCTGGGCGACGGCAGCGGCATTTTCCTGAGCGGCTGGCGGCGAAGCTCCGCCGTTTACGGCGACCAACTTTGGCTGCTTCCTTTTCCCAAAGGCGAAGCTCGCCGCGTGACAAGCGATATGACCAGTTATGAAGGCGTCAGTTTGCCGTCGGATGCCGGATTGCTGGTTTCGCGGCGAACGGACAGGGTTTCGCGCATCTGGGTTGTGCCGGTTGCCAACGGCAAGTTGGCGGAGGAACAGGCGACGCAAATTCAATCCGGCTTCGGCGACAATTACAGTGAACAGTTCGGCCTGGATTGGACGCCGGATGGGCGGTTGGTTTATGCAGCGCACGCCAGCGGCAATCTGGACATTTGGAGCAACTCCGCCGACGGCAAACAACAAAAACAATTGACACGAGACCCGCACGGAGACTTGCAGCCGGAGGTTTCCCCGGATGGTCGGTACATCGTTTTTCTTTCCGACCGTGGCGGCAAAAGCGCCATCTGGCGAATGGATGCCGACGGCGCGAATCCAAAACAATTGGCACAGGGACAATTTCCCGCTATTTCGCCGGACAGCCAATGGGTCATTTACACGTCCTTAACCAACGGCAAATGGACTTTGTGGAAAATGCCGATTGACGGCGGCACGCCCGTGCAGCTATCGCCAAAGGCAGTCACCCGCCCTGTGGTTTCGCCTGATGGAAAATGGATCGCCTGTTATTACCAGGACGAAGCCGACGGCAAAATCAAAGTCGCCATTCTGCCGATGGAAGGCGGCGAACCGAAAGTGATTGAAGGAATGACGCCGCCGGAATTCAATCTTTTCCGCTGGTCGCCGGATGGTCGCGCGCTGACTTACGTCGTCAAGCGGCAGGGCGTTTCCAATCTGTGGAATAAGCCGATTGACGGCGGCGAACCAAAGCCATTGACGAATTTCACCTCCGATCAGATTTTCCGCTTCGCCTGGTCGAGCGACGGCAAGTTCCTGGCCTGCGAACGTGGAATGACCATCAACGACGTGGTGCTGATTCGCAGCGGCAAATCCGAATAAAAATCCTGGGAGCGCGAACATCCTGCTCGCCAACCGAGCTTCCAGTTCGGTTGCACAATTTTGCTTTTCCCACTTGCTTCCATGAAATATCGAATCACCCTGGCTTATGACGGAACGGATTACTTCGGCTGGCAACTTCAACTCGGCCAACCGACGATTCAAGCCGCGCTGAACGCCGCTTTGGAAAAACTGGAAGGCGCGAGCGTCGTCACGCATGCCGCCGGGCGTACCGACACTGGAGTTCACGCCGAAGGTCAGGTGGTGTCATTCCGATTAACCAAAGAATGGACGGGCGCGAATCTGCGAAAGGCGCTCAACGGCAATCTGCCGCCGGACATTCGCGTGATGGACGCTTCCGCAGCGGCGGAGGAATTTCACGCGCGCTTCGACGCCAAAAGCAAAGCCTACCGTTATCGGATTTTCACCGGCGAAGTGATGAATCCGCTGTGGGCGCGTTACGCCTGGCATTACCCGCACCGGCTGAGCGCGGAAAGGCTTTTCGCCGACGCCGAAGCCTTGATCGGCAGGCACGATTTCACTGCCTTCACCGTGGCCGACTGCGAAACCAAAACCCGCGTGCGAACCGTGACCGCCGTCGAAATCGAACCGGAAAAAGACCTGCTGACGCTGCTGTTTTCGGGCGAAGGTTTTTTGCGATACCAAGTGCGGACGATGGTTGGCGCGCTGCTGGAACTCAACCGCGGCAGGCTCGGCGTCAAGTCCATGGCCGAATTGATCGAACTCCGCGACCGCAAATTGGTCGGCGCACCGGCTCCGGCGCAAGGGTTGACGCTAATGAAAGTCGAGTATTAGTATGCGTCGCCGGTCGTTCACGGTCTCTCATTTCATCACAAGTCGTACCGACAATCCCCAACAGCAGCGCGGAACTCCCGACTACTGGCTAATTGGCGACCGTTCACTGACCAACTCCACGCACCTGACGGCGAGAAAACATGTTTCAAGATTTCACCGGAATAATTGAGCCGGGTTCGCGCGACGAACAGTTGCTCAATCAGATTGATTTCAACCGCCTGCCGCGCCACATCGCAGTCATCATGGACGGCAATGGCCGCTGGGCGAACCGCCGTTTTTTGCCGCGCATCGCCGGACACCGCGCCGGCGTTGAAGCCGTTCGCTCCACTGTGGACACCTGCGCGAGACTTGGAATCGAAGTGCTGACGCTCTATGCCTTTTCCGTCGAAAACTGGAAACGCCCGCCTTTCGAGATCGAAGCGTTGATGACCTTTCTAAAAGAGTATCTGCGCAAGGAACTCGAAAACATTCATCGCAACAACATCCGCTTTCAAACCATCGGACGGACGAATGAACTGGACGAATCCGTGCAGTTCGAGTTGCGCTCGGCCATCCGCAAAACGGCGAACAACACCGGCATGACTCTGAACGTGGCGCTCAATTACGGCGGGCGGGTGGAACTGGTGGACGCTTTCCGCAAACTGCTGGAAAAATGCGAACGCGAAGGCCGCGCGCCGGAATCCATCGGCGAAAACGACATCGCGCGCCAGCTTTACACAGCGGATTTGCCTGACCCGGATCTGCTCATTCGCACGAGCGGCGAAATGCGCATCAGCAATTTTTTGCTGTGGCAGATTGCATACGCCGAAATTTATGTGACCAACACACTGTGGCCGGACTTTCGCCGCCCGGACATTTTTGCCGCCATCACGGACTTTCAAAAACGGGAGCGCCGTTTCGGCGGTCTCAGCGACGGCGCACGCCGCGCATTGGTCAACGCCTCCTAACTCTTTTCCCTCATGGCTCGTGTTCTAAGCGCAATCGTTTTTCTCCCGATCCTGTTTTCCGCCCTCTGGCTGGGGTCGCCGATTTGGTTTGTCGGCATCGCTTCGGCGGGAGTTCTGCTGGGTTTGTATGAATATTACGCGCTGGCGAAACAGGGCGGACAAATTCAAGGAATGACGGCGGCGGCGGCGATTCTCGCCGCTTTTTATTTTGAACGGCACGAATTGATCGTCGCGGTAATCGCCGCGCTGACCGTCATCGAACTGCTGGTTCAACTTTTCAGCAACAAAGACCAGGAAAACTTCGACCACGTTTTGCCGGCGGCTGCGTTGAAAACTTTCGGCGTGCTGTATGTCGCCGTGCTCGGCGGTTACATCGTGGCGCTGGCCGTGATCGAAAACCCTATTCCGAAATTGTCCGCCAAATTGCTGACGCTGTTTTTCATCGTCGTCTTCGCAGGCGACACCGGCGCTTATTACACCGGGCGCAATTTTGGCCGCCGCAAGCTTGCGCCGCGCGTTAGTCCGGGCAAAACGATTGAAGGTGTGTTTGGCGGTTTGGCGGGAAACATCATTGCCGCGTTGATCGCGCATTTCACTTTCTTTCCCGAACTGAAAATTGAACTCGCCGTTCCGTTGGCGATTGTGATGGGCTTACTGGGCGTGGTCGGCGATTTGTGCGAATCCATGCTCAAACGCGGCGCGAAAGCCAAAGACGCTGGAAACCTGATCCCAGGCCACGGCGGTTTGCTGGATCGGCTGGACAGCATGCTTTTTAACGCGCCGCTGCTGTATTACTTCTACGCTGTGTTTCTGAAGTAAGAAGTTATGAAACAGATTGCGATTCTAGGTTCCACCGGTTCGATTGGCTGCAATACCTTGCGCGTGGTTGAAGCGTTCAAGGATGAATTCAGCGTCGCCGCGCTCGGCGCGGGCGCGAACATCGAATTGCTCACCCAACAGATCGAACAATTCCGCCCGCGCTTGGTTTCGGTCGGCAACGAATCGCACGCCGAAACGCTGCGCCTGGAATTAAAGAAGCGAAACGTCCCCGCGCCGAAAATCGCCCTGGGCGTCGAAGGCTTGTGCGAAGTGGCAACGGTGGACGGCGCTGAGATCGTGATCGGCGCGGTGGTGGGCGCGCTGGGTTTGCTGCCGACTTACCGCGCGCTGGAACTCGGGCGGCGCGTGGCGCTGGCCAACAAAGAAACTCTGGTCGTTGCGGGCGAACTGATGACGCGCGCGGCGGAAAAATCCGGCGCGGAATTGCTGCCGGTGGACAGCGAACACAACGCGCTTCATCAATGTTTGCGCGGTGAACGCCGGCACGAACTCAAACGATTGATTCTGACTGCCTCCGGCGGTCCGTTCCGAAACGCGAGCAAAGAAGAGATTGAACTAGCGACTCCGGCGCAGGCGCTCAAACATCCAACCTGGCGAATGGGCGCGAAAATCACTATTGATTCCGCTACGCTGATGAACAAAGGCCTGGAAGTGATCGAAGCGCGATGGCTGTTCAACTGCTCCGCCGACGAAATTGACATCGTCGTGCATCCGCAATCGGTGATTCATTCGATGATCGAAATGGTGGACGGTTCCATCATCGCGCAACTAGGCGTAACGGACATGCGCCACGCCATTCAATACGCACTGACCTATCCAGACCGCCGCCCTTCGCAATTGCCCGCGCTGGACCTGGCCGCGCTCAGCAAACTGGAATTTTTCCCGCCCGACACAAACAAATTTCCCTGCGTCAAACTGGCTTACCGCGCACTGCGAACCGGCGGAACGCTGCCCGCCGTCTTGAACGCCGCCAACGAAGTGGCTGTCGCCGCGTTCCTCGATGAAAAAATCAGGTTCGGAGACATCTCGCGTTTGATCGAAGCCGCTTGTAACGCGCACACGACACAACCGGCGGAAAATCTGGAAACAGTGCTGGCCGCAGATCGTTGGGCGCGCGATTGGATCAACGCGCACATCAGCGAAGCGCGCGCGCAAATGGCGTAACCGTGAAAACTCACTTTGTTATCCGGCTTTGGGAATCGAAGCTTTTAAGCGAATGGTCGCATGCCATTTCCGTCTTGGACAGCTAGGAAGTCAGGCACCTTTTAGCTCGCCTTCTTCTAAAGCATCCGCCGGCGGTTCAATGCCCAAAAATTCCCGATAGATTCTGTCTTTGTATTTCTTGCCAATCTCATTGACGGCTTCAATGAAGGCTTGGTACGTCCCAAGACCGCCGATCTTTTCCCAAAACTCATTGCCAATGAGTACCACCGGATCGGCTTTCATGTTGAACCAACGTGATGGGAAGCTCCAACAGTAATTTTCCCGCGCGCCGTAAGGATTGTAAGGCAGCGCGTAGAAAGCGTCGTCTACTTGTGGCGAGTTCATTCCGTAGAGTTTCAGTATTTTTTCCTTGCTTACTTTGCTTTGGTCACTGTTGGGAAGTGGGGCTTTTAATTCAAAGGCATATTTTTTGGTGATGGCGCTTCTTCTGTCTTCAATGTACACGTCGCAGATGACGGTGACGGGCAGAATTTTTTTGCTTTCGCCTTCTAGCACGTATTGAAGTTCTGTTCTCCAATCCGGTCTTACTCGGCCTTTGCCTTTTTCCGGGTGTTCCAACTTATCCAGGATTTCTTGAATGCGCCGTAACCGTTCTGCATTGATTGTACCTCTGATTTCCTTTCCACCTTCGCCATAACCCAGCCCTTCGTTGGCCGCCACAATCGCCAGCCTTTCCCAGGCTCCGCCAAACGGCGTTACAAATCTTCGTTCAAAATGCGAGCCTTTGAAAATCTCGTCAGGCACCAGGGCGGCATATAAAGGCCTTTTGGCATGGTGATCTTCTTTAAGGAATGGGTCTTCAACCAAAACCTTATGCATGATCCTTTCCATCATGTCTTCGATGACGGATTGAATCGCCTTTTTCATCCGTTGCTTTTTATTCATTGAGCCGCCAGATCAATATTTCTTCGTAGAATTCAGTCGCACGCCTTCCCGTTCTTCTATTGACGTGTCTCAATAGTTTTTCTTCCGTCCTGAATCCAAGTTGAGGAGCGAGGCTTTCGTAAAAACCATTCTTATCGTGAACAACGATTACAACCACGCCATTTCTACCGAGACTTTTTCTGACGTTAGCAAATACCTCGGCAATGCCGACCACGTAATCACCTTGCGCTCTCTTTGAACTGCCATTTGATGCCGCTCCAATTTCCAAAGCTTCATTCACAGGCAGTTCAAGCAACTCATATGCGTACCGGTGTTGTTCGTGATAGTCAATCAGTCCCACATACGGCGGCGATGTAATCACGGCATCAATTTTCGGAAACCTCACCGTTCGCGAGTCCCCATTGATAATTTTGACTTTCGCTCTTTTGCGAATCTGGGAATACGCTTCAATGCGTTTCAGCGTGTCCAATCCGTAACGATTGAGGAACTGTAA
>CAZRXE010000602.1:0-6907 GCA_964603695.1 uncultured Heliomicrobium sp. | reverse complement strand
CGGCGATGGCGCGGGCGATGTTTTGCAGCGTGATTTCGCCGCCGTCCTGTTTGGATTTGAAGCCGAAAGCTTTGGCGAACAATTCGCGGTAACGCGGAATGGCGCGCAAACGTTTGAGCAGTTCCGCCGCGCTCTGCTGGTTCATTTCGGATTCTTCAAACAGCGGGACCATCACCTGCTCTTCCAGCGTGCCGACGCGGCCATCCCAGAATTGCACCGCGTTGAAGGCCACGTTGAACAAACTGGGCGTGTTGCGCTGAAGTTCTTTGCCCGTGCCGGCACGCTGCGCGCCGTAACCGCGCCCGCCCGCGCCTATGCCTTTGGGCAAACCGTCGGCCATCGCGTAATCCGGGTGATGACACGAAGCGCAGGCCGTGGTTTTGTCGCCGGATAAAATCGGATCGAAAAAGAGTTGGTAGCCGAGTTCCACGCGCGAGGCTTCGCCGATGTTGTTTTGCGGTTCGACCGGCGCGGCAATCTTTTGGACTTTTTCCGCTGTCAGCACGCCGCGCGCCAGCCTCAGCCACGTTTGCTTGTCTTCGAGCGCGGTGTTTTTGGCCAGGGCGGTGATTTCAGCAGTGGTCAGCGATGCGCTCGCCGCCGAGTAATGCTTGTAAGCCCAGACTGCGCCGCCGAGAATTGCCACAACCACGCCGATCACAGCCAGTTTGAGAAACTTCACCTCGCCTCGTTTTGCAATCACACTTTCGCTGGATGAGTTTGGATGAGTCATAAGATTTGTGGGCGGGGCCTGGATGAACACACTCGCACGCGGGGCGCGTGCGTACCTGTTATTTCGGGTAGTAACCAAACCGCGTGGTGGCGCGGTAGCCTGTTTGTTTGACCTTGACGCGGATCGAACGGTAGCTGCCGTCGCGCGCGGGATTGGTCGGCGTGTAAAAGATCACGTACTGGCTGCGCAGTTCGTCAGCGACTTGTTGATAAGCGTCGCCCAGATTGTCGAAGCTTTCCGGCAAAAAGATTCTGCCGCCGGTTTCTTCGGCCAGCCGTGCCAGATAATGCTCGCTTTCTTCCAACTGCTGAAGCGACATTTTCAGCCCGTCTATCTTCAGTTGATTGACCGAAGACGAAGAGGTGTTTTGATAAAACTCCAGTTTGTCACGGTCGGCGCGGCCTTGAATGCGGGTTTTGCTGACAGCGTAAACCGGCACTTCTTCTTCGACCAGCGTGCGGTAAGCGCGTTCGGGCGTGATGGACCCGCGCCCGCTGTCTATGCCATCGGTCAGGACGATGACGGCTTTGCGGCCTTTGACTTTGCCGAGTTGTTCACGGGCGGCAAGGTACAGCGCGTCGTTGAACTTGGTAAACATCCCGGTTTGCAGCCGGTTCAGCGCACGCCTGAGCGTGGCGCGATTGCTGGTCCAGTCCTGTACCAGTTCGACCACATCATCGAAACGAATCAGGCAGATTTTGTCTTCTGGATCGAGTTGGTTGATGAAGCGTTGGGCGGCGTCTTTGAAATCTTCCAGTTCGTGCGTCGTGCTGCTGCTGGTGTCAATCAACATCACGACGTGAACCGGCATTCGTTTCAATGTGAAAGAACTGAGCGGCTGCACCACGCCGTCTTCGTAAACGCTAAAGTCTTCGGCTTTTAGATTGGCTGCGAATTGCCCCGCCGAATCCCGCACGGTGACGGGCAGCAGGACTTCTGTGGTGTCAACGGTGATGGTGGATTCGTCAGGAACAGGTTTTTGTTTCGGCGTCTGCGCCCAAACTGCCGCTGCGCTGCTGAAAAGCAATAGCAGCAAGCTAGCCACGAACCACCGAGTATTGACCACAGACCTTCTCACTTCGATTCGTCCATTGCGGTTTTCATTGCCGAAATCACGCGGTCGCTGATGCGATTCTTTTTCAGGTCGTCAATCGCTTTGGGCGAAAGATCGAATTCGACCTGCGCGGTTTCGATTTTGCGGATGATCGTTCCTTCGGAAAAGCCAGCCTGGAGCATTTCCAGCACCCCGCGATTATCCAGTTTCGGCGCGCGTTCCAGTTTAGGCGCGGCGGCGGTAGATTCGCCCGACGGACGGACGATTTTGACCGAAGCCGAACCGCTGACTTCGCTTTGCTGGTCGCGGCTGCTGTTCGGGCCGTTACCGCGCGATTCAGTGCGGCTGCGTCCGCCGGATTTCGAGCCGAAAATCATGGCATCTTCTTCCATGCGCTTGGCCTGTTTTTCGGTCGGCACTTGTTTGAAAATCGGGCCGTTGAAAAAGGCATCGTCGTCCTTGGCAAAGAATTCATCATCGCGAAGCGTACTCAGCCGTTGCGCCATTTCGCCGCGATTGGTGATTTCGATCATTTCGCTGATGACTCGTTCGCTGACTCCGCGCTTTTTCAACTCGACCAGCCTGGGCGTTGAAATATCGAACTGCGTTTGCGAACTGCGAATCAGCGTAATGATCGTGCGTTCCTTGAAACTGGCTTTGGTCAGGCTGATGACCGATTCATTGGTGAGCACTTCGCGCGACTTGTCCTGCGCCAATGTAAGCGTCGCCAGCAATGATGTCAGCAACAACGTGAGACAAAGAGGGGCGAGATACTTCATAAAATTCCTCCTTCTCAATCGGGTGAGGGGTTGGGGTCAAAAGCTTATTGTCCGATTGCCCGGCGATACGCTGTGTTAATGCGCCAGACATAATTCATTGTTTCGTTGTACGGCGGGATGCGGCGTCCATACTTCAAAACCGCGCCCTCGCCGGCGTTGTAGGCGGCGAGGGCTAGATTTATATCCCCGCCGAACATATCAATCAACCCGCGCAAGTAGCGCGTCCCGGCTTCGACGTTTTCCACCGGATCGTGAATGTTGCGCACACCCAGCCGCGCCGCCGTCGCCGGCATCAATTGCATCAAGCCGCGCGCCCCGACGCGCGACACCGCGCGATAATTGAATCCGGACTCTTCGCGCATCACCAGATAAACCAACAGCGGATCTACGCCATGCCGCGCCGCGCTGTAAACGATCAACCCGTCCAGATTGCGGTTGCCCGTGCTGAAGCGCAGTTTGATGTCGCCCGGCAACGGCGCGTCTTCTCTCACTTCGACGTTGTGGAAGATGTTGGCGACTTCGGAACGATCAATCACCGTCTGCATTTTGCCGAGCCTGTAACCCAGCCGTTCGGATTCTTCCCAAATCGAATCGGCGTCAATCCGCGTCCCGTCTTTGAGCACGATGCGTGTGACTTTATGGGAAGCGGGAACGGCTTTGGTGTCTTTGTTTTCTTCGGCGCTTTCTTCAGTGGATGAAGCGATGTCTTTCGGTTTGGCTTTGGTTGCAGGTTTGTCGGTTTTCCGCGCTTCTCCTGGAACAGGTTTGGTAATGCGAACGACTTCGTTTCTGGGAACGGAGGCTATCAACTTGCCCTGCCGATACCAGACAATGCCGCCGGATTCCCATACTTCTTCGGCTTCGATGATGCGCCCGTCTTTCAAATGCAATTCGTCGGCGAAGGCCGGTAAGCACAGGCACATCAGCAGGCAACCGCCGATTCCGCATTGAATTAGTTTTCGAGCCAGCGTTGACTTCATAACTGACGGATGTTTGTACCCCGGTTGGCGAGCAAGATGCTCGCGCTGCCAGACTAAACGTGAGCGACGCCGAAGTAATTGTTCCAGGCCAGATCGAGCAAGTCGTTGGTCAGCGTCGGTTGCAAGCTTTTGTACTGGCAAATATCCAAAACCCGATTGAGCAGGTCGCGCGGTTCGCAGGCTTTCATCACGCGATTGTCCGCCGGATATTTCGACAGCAGATAATCGAGCGAAGGCTCATCGTAAGACACACCGACTGATTCGGCGTACCGCTCGAAAATGCGGCGATACGTTTCAGTACTCGGTGGTTCTATGCGCACGCAGTAGCCCATACGGCGCAGGAACGCCGCATCCACCAAGCGGTTCGGTTCCAGGTTCGTTGAAAAGACGACCAGTTGTTCAAAGGGAACGCTAATTTTCTTGCCGGTATGCAGGGTCAAAAAATCCACTTTGCGTTCGAGCGGGACGATCCAGCGGTTTAGCAATTCTTCGGCTTTGACGCGCTGGCGGCCAAAATCGTCAATCACCAGCGTGCCGCAGTTGGCTTTGATCTGAAACGGCGATTCGTAATAGCGCGCGGCGCGGTTGTAGATCAGGTCTGTGCTTTCCAACGTCATTTCACCGCCGACAATAATCAGCGGGCGCGAAATCCGCAGCCAGCGTTTGTCGTACAAGTCGAAACCGGATTCATCCTGCGTGCGGTCGTGATTGTGAGCGTCATAAATGTTGACGACGTGCTCGTCAATCGCGACGGCGTAGGGAATCCAAATCGGAGTTTGCAGCGCATTGTTGATGCGTTCGGCGACGGACGTTTTCCCCGTCCCCGGAATGCCGGAAATAAACAGACTGCGACGCGAATTAATGGCGAAGCCCAAAGTTTGCAGCAGCGTGTCCGGCAAGACCAGATCATGAAAAGCCTGTGAGACAGTGTCCGGGCCGACCAATTCTTCCGGCTGCGCCTGCGAACGCACCATTGCCGAGTAAGCTTCCAGCGAAACCGGCGTTGGGCCGACATAGCCGGAAATTTCCATGGCGCGGCGCAAATACTCCCAGCCGCGATCCAACAGCGCGTAGCGATTGTTGTTGAAGCCCAGATTGTTGCGAATCTCGACCAGTTTTTCCTGGTAAAGATGCTGCATCAGAGTCTCGACTTGTGGGATTGGCAAACACATCCGCTCGGCAATGGCGGCTGTTGTCATGGAGCTTTCAGTGCCGGCGGTTTTCAAGGCCAGATCCAGCATGAACTGAAATGACAGACCTGTTTCTTCGATGGATTCGGGCGGGGGCGGCGCGTAGGGTTTGGTTTTCGCTTGTACTGCTTCGGTCATATTTTGAAGGTGGTTGGCGGTTGGCGGTTGGCGGTTGGCTGACAGCGAGCGCAAACTGCGCGGTCAACCAACCACGAATCCCCAACTGCCGTTTTTTTCGGCTCCCATCGGCTACTGCTGATCTTTATCCGCCACTTGGTCTTTGTCTTTTTCGGCGGCGGAAAGTTTTTTGTACTGCTCGTGCAGGACGGCGGCTTCGCGCAAGCGACCGGCGCGGTCATAAAGCTGCGCGAGGTTGCTCATCGCGGGCAGCGAATCCGGTTTCAGGCGCAGCGCCGTTTCGTAATGCTTGATCGCGTCATCGTATTTGCCCTGCTGGCTGTAGATGTAGCCAAGATTCAGGTTCGCGCCGATTTCGCCGACGGCGATGGAAAAATGCTGTTTGGCCTTGTCGTAATCTCCCTTGCGCCCATAAGCCAGACCGATGTTGTTGTGCATGCGGCGGTCGTTCGGCGTGATTTTCAGGCCGCGGCTGTAATGTTTGATCGAATTGCCGTAATCGCCGGCGAGGTAATAGGAATAACCTGCGTTATTCAGGAAGCGCGCGTTGTTCGATTCGATCTTCAAGGCTTTTTTGTATTCTTCCTGCGCGGCCTTGTACTGGCCTCTTTCGTCGTAACAAACGCCGAGCAGATTGTAGGCTTCGGAAAAGTTCGGCTGAAGCACGGTGGCGGCGACCAGTTTTTCGATGGAAACGTCCAAACGGCCGCTGTCATGCAGTGTGACGGCTTCATCAAACAGAGTTTGCGCGGCCAATTCGGCGGTGGTCGCTTCAGTGGTCGTGCCGTCTGCGGCATCGGCGATTTGATCGGAACCGGTTCGCGAGCGGTTGACCGGAATGACTTTCATGCGCTCGATTTCTTTGTCGCTCGGTTTCTTCATGGCGAAACCGTCGTCCTTGCGTTTGAACAGACGGGACACCGCTCGGAACGGCGCGCCCAAAACGCGTTTGAATGCGTTATCTTTTTTGCCGGAGCCGGTATCGCCCAGATCATCGTTGAGCAAAAACAGATTCGCGCCGGAGTTGAAATTGGCAGCCAAATGTTGGCGCACACTCGGCACGGCGGTTACAGCCCCCACGCCCAGAGCGGCGATGACGACCACGGCAACAGCGGGTTTACGCAATGAGCGGGAAATCTTTCGCAGAGTCATAAAATCACCTTCTAGTGTTTCAGCGAACAGTTGCGAGCTTGGGTGAAACTCGCTTGCCTTTCGCTGACCGGTTGAAGCTCCGGGGAGAGCCTGGTTAGGGGACTTGTTGTTTGTATTGCGAATCAGAATCTGGGAGATGGCGTCTTCGTAAATGCTCGACCAGTTGCCGCTTAAAACAGCGATTTGGGCCAGCGGCTCGCCGCGTTTGAGCAACATCCAGTCAACAGAGCGTTTGTCCAGCAACTGCTGCCAATCGTTTTTCACCAACCGTATGCGATCCACTTCTTCCAGCACCGAACCCTGCCGGTAAAAATCGCTGCGCCCGTCCACGAAGACTTTGAAATCCGGGTACAGCCTGTAAATCAAATAACCGCCGTATTGATCGTGGGAAAACATCCTGCCCGGCAAATGGTTTTGCAACACGAAATCCGCAGCCGCAGCCGGAAATCTGTTTTCATCGAAGCGGGGCGAGAGCAGCTTATCGGCGAGTCCGGTGCTTGCGGCGGCAATGACTATGACCAGCGCGGCGACGTAACAGGAAGCACCCGTCAATTGCCGATTGATCGCCATCACGCTGCGGTACCAATCGCGCGCGGCGCGCAACGCTTTGGAGCGCGTTTCGCGTCCTTGCGCTGCCCGATCAATCAATTCCGCCGCCAAATGGCTCAACTGTTCGGCAATGATCGGGGCCAGGATCACCACCGCCAACGTCACGTGTCGCTCCGATTGCAAAGTCATATGCCCCCACAACAGCAATAAAGCTGTTTCCACCACTCGGCGTTGTCGCAACGCATTGATTGCCGCGACCGCGCTGAGCAACAACAAAATCTCTATCAACTTGCCGTTGATCGAATGAAAATCGGGGGACTGGAATTCCTGTA
>CAZRXE010000601.1:0-3302 GCA_964603695.1 uncultured Heliomicrobium sp. | reverse complement strand
CAGAAAATAATTGTCCGGCACGTTCAGATAAATGCCTCGCGCGCGACACCATCGGTAAAACTCCGTGATGCGTTGGTACTGCGTCCATTGCGAATCGCTCAACCCGCGATGCCCCGGATGCTGAGTCGAAGCGCAAACATCGCCCGGATAATTGCCGTCGTGTTCCAAAAGGTCGAAGCCTGTTTCGCTGATGAACTTTTTCAGCTTCGCAAAGTATTCCTGTCCCCAAAGGCTTTCCAGACAAGGCGAGTTACCGAAAATCGCGCCGCCGGTTTTGCCTGTTTTCGGATTGATCACGTCGTGTTCATCGCTGATGCGGCGACTGGCCAGCAGCGAATAGCCGCCAAGCTCCAACCCCTTGCCGTTGGCGTATTCGCGAAAGGCTTTGAACTTGGCGATGTTTTCCGGCGACACGTCTTCCATATTCAAGCCGCTGCCGAAGCTGAGAATGATCATTTCAAAACCACACTCAGCGGCCTGGTCAATGGCCGGATAAACCACTTTCGGATCGGTCGAAGTCAGATGCATCATCAGCGGATTTTCCGTCGCCCAGGGCGACATCAACCGGTAAAGCCTGCGAATGGCCAAACCTTGCCGTTCACGGTCGTCGTTGTCGTGAAGCAGTTCAAACGCGCGAATGCCTGTGAATACGGCTCCGGCGGCGATGTCTACATCCGGCCCCAACGGCGGTTTCACTTCCAGCAAACAAGGCGTTTTCAATTCGTAATTGACCTGCGTTTTGTAGGCCGGGTCGTCTACCCAAAAAACCGCACGGTGCAAACTGGCGACTGACATCCCGCCGAAAGCGAAATCCGTCAGCACGGTCAATCGTGGACGCTGCCATTCAGGGCTAGGGTCAACCTGCGATTCGGCTTCGACAGTGCGCAAGATTTCACTTTTGAAAGTGTTAAGCCGAAGCGGCTGTCCGCCGCTGTTGTGAATTGTCAGCCATTTGCTGACAAGCGGCGCGCCGTCGTAAAGCTCGTAATGCACGGCGGCTTTCACTCCCGGCAGTTCGCCAGCCGGCGGCGCAAACCACAAAGTCAGCGAAACGCCTGCGGCAGGCCAATCGCCTCCCGCCGAACGACGACCTCGCTTCCAGACCATTCGCTCCGCCGTTTTGCCGATTTCAAACCGCTCGAACTGAAATGCCTTCGGGTCGGACTTCATCGCCTCAATCCAATCGCGGCGCAAAAAGGCCAGGTTCGGCTGTCCTGTCAAACCGCCAATCGCAAACACCTTACCGTTGATTTCGACTTCGGCTTCAGGCGCAACGGCGCGCAACAGGGCTTCACCAGTCGTCAGATTGTCGAACGCAATCGTGGCTGCGTTCGGCGACATGCGAATGGTGCGAGCGATGAGGCCGTTGCGGAGCGTGAGTTCCTGCCGTTGCCGGTCCTCACGAATTTCAGCAACGGCTGCCGAACGTCTAATCAACCAATCGTATTGATCCGCTTTGCCGGCAATCGAAAGCGAGACAAACAAAAAGAACAAAAGATATGCAATGGTTCGTTGACTCATTTTTTTCTGAAATATTCAGCGTGATTTCGTTGAGAATCAATTCAGAAACACATCAAGCGACTTCGACGGTGAATCCCTCGCCTTCTTTTCAGCTTATTTCTTCCTGGTCGCGCCCGTCAGGCGGCGAATCAGTTCGACTTCTTCGTTGCGATAAGGAGTGCCGTCCGCGCGGAAAATTTCGTGAAACCAGACGTCCGGTTCGCGATCCACGTAAGGTTTCTGCCACGAATCCCAGGGCAGATGCGTTTGCGTTTTGCCTTGTACAAAGCCCCAGTTGATGGCGGCGACGTTGTATTTCTTGGCGATGGGCAACGAGCCTTCAAAGGTGCTTTTCGCGCCGCGCGCCATGTATTCGGTGCAAATCAGCGGACGGTTGTAACGCTGCAAAGACAGAATGCGCTGCTCGAACTTCGCGCCGTCTTCGTAGCTATGAAAGGAAATCACGTCGGATTCGGAAAGCATGATTTTGTCCGTTGCCGACAGCTTCGCTTCGGAAGACCAGTCGCCGCGCCAAACGCCTGCGGTCAGCGGCTGCGTAGCTTTGGCGGCTCGCGCCCAGGCGAAGACTTTCGGCAACAGCGCGTTCACCAGCGCGACTTTGTCCGGCGGCTCCTGTTTGCCGTAACTCGAACCGTTCAGGTTTTCCGGTTCGTTCCACACGTCCCAGGCCAGAATGCGTTTGTCTTTGGCAAACGCGCCAACCACGCCTTTGACATAAGTTTCAAGGCGCGGATATTGCGCGGCGTTCTGCAAGGCTTTTGCGCCGGGGCCTTGAATCCAGCCGGAGTTATGCACGCCGGGTTTGGGCGCGCGCTGTTTGCCAAGTTCCGGGTTCGGATCCCAAACTGAATCGAACAAGACCAACATCGGTTTGATTTTGTGTTTGGCACAAAGGCTCAGGAATTTGTCGAGCCGTTTTTGGAAACCTTTGGCATCCTGCTGCCACAGCAAATCGTGCAGGAAAACGCGCATTGTGTTCATTCCCAAACTTTCGGCCCAAGCGAGTTCTTTATCAATCGTCGCGGGATCGAAAGTCTCGGCCTGCCACATTTCCAGTTGGTTGATGGCGTTGGCCGGAGCGTAATTCGCGCCGACCAGCCAGGTTTGGCGCGCGTACCAGTCTTTGGCCTGCTGTTCCGTCCAACGTTGCGCGAACGCGGCAGAACACAGGCACAACACGAACAAGAAAATCATTGCAATTCGTTTGGGCATAGAAAGTTCCTCAAGAAAAGTTATTGACCAGGACAGCCTTTCAGGCGCGTACACCAACTGGTAAAGCGAGGCTTCGACATCGGCTTCGCGTTCTTCGTCCAGCAGCTTTTGCACGCGGTCTTGCAAAGCGGCGGCGTCTCTGACGCAGCCTTGAATGAAATTAAGCCCTATGGTCGGCACGTGCAAGCAACGAAGCCCGGAGTTACGGATCAATGAAGTATGTAGAAATTTTTGACTCCGCGCGAAAGTGCGTGGTAGCGTGCCTCAGCTTAAGCGGTTACGTAACGGATACGTAATCTTTTGCGGCGGAACGGCAGCCGTTTCGTTTTGCCGTCGAATATTTCACGCGGGGCTTGGCTGGAAAAGTTTCATGAAAATCAAAGATGTTGCGGCGCTCGCCGGTGTTTCCACGGCAACTGTTTCACATGTGGTCAACAACACTCGCTTTGTAACCGAGGAAACGCGGCAGAAAGTGCTGGCCGCGATTGAACAAAGCGGATATTCGCCCAATGCCAATGCGCGGAATCTGGCTTCCAAACACAGCCGGACCTTGGGGCTGATCCTTTCCG
>CAZRXE010000600.1:0-3002 GCA_964603695.1 uncultured Heliomicrobium sp. | reverse complement strand
GCCTTTGAAAACGTGGTGACACAACGCAGTAATTAACGGTTTGAACAATTCCAGCCGCGTGTGAGATAAGACGTCCATCAAACGATTAATCAATGTCCGTTTGACCATCGTTTCCAACAAACGTCGGCAGACGGAAAAGTTTGCCCAATCACACCCACAGGAGAAGTTATGAAAACAGGAATCGAAAGACACCTTTCAAAAGGCGATGTTGCTTGGAAAAACAGCCCGCTGGCGGCGATCCTCATCGCACTGACCATGTTGCTGACGCCGGCATTGGCGCTGGCTCAGGCGCAAGCCGCCAACGGCGTCATCGAAGGCACGGTCACCGATCCTTCCGGCAGTGTCGTGGCAGGCGCGCGAGTCAAAATTGTCAATCTCGACAACGGCATTTCGCGCGAAGTGACGACCAATGAATCCGGCTTTTATCGCGCGCCGCTGTTGCCGCTCGGACGCTATGAAATCGTCGTTGAACAAACCGGCTTCAACCGGTTCGCGCAAACCGGCATCACCTTGAGCGCCGGACAGGCCGCGACCATTGACGTGGCGCTGAAGGTTGGCGCGGTCGCCAACGAAGTCACCATCACCAGCGACGCGCCGATTGCCGATAGTTCCAAGATCGAACTGGGCCGCACCATCAGTCAGACCGAAGTCAAAAATCTGCCGCTGCCTTCGCGCAATCCGTACAACTTCGGCTTGCTGCAACCCGGCGTCAACGGCTTTGAAAATGTGGAATTCGGCGTGCCGCGCTTCAACGCCAACGGTTACAAGAGCCGCATCAATTACCAGCTCGACGGCAGCACCAACACGCAAAAAGACCGCGCCGGCTTGCGCCTGACGCCGATTTCCGAAGTCTTTGTCCGCGAAGTCCAGGTCGTTTCCAACGGCTTTGCGCCGGAATTCGGCCAGACCAGCGGCGTGGTTTACAACGCGATTACGCCATCGGGCACGAACCAATTTCACGGCACGGGCGCGTATTTCCTGCGCCGCAAATCTTTCGTCGCGCGGCCTTTCTTCCTGCGCCCGGACATCGCCAAAGCCGATCCCGGACTGGACAACCCGATCTTTTCGCTGGGCGGGCCGCTGGTGCGCGACAAGGCGCATTTTTATGTCGGCTACGAATATGTCAATCGCCAGTTGCAGCAAGACCGCGTCGTGACGGTCACGCCGGCCAATGCCGCGGCGCTGGGACTGCCCGCACCGGTCGGCTTCATTCCGGCGTCGCAAAAGACTAACTTTTTCATCGTTCGCCCCGATTGGAAGCTCAACAACAGCAATGAACTGTTTGGCCGCTACACGCTCTTTACCAACACTTCGCCGAACAACATCGGCGGTGGCTTGAACACGCTGCAACGTTCAGTGGATTTCACGGACAACATTCAGATCGTCAACGGCCAGTTGGTTTCAATCGTCAGCCAGAATCTGGTCAATGAATTGCGGCTTCAATATTCGCGCCGCAATCAGCCGAACGTGCTCAACGACAATTCCGGCACGGGGCCGTCCATCGTCGTTTCCGGCGTTGCCAATTTCGGCGCGCCCGCGCCTGGCGACGGGCCGTTTCTGTTCAATCAGCGCAATACGCAGATTGTGGACAACATGACCTGGACGCGCGGCACGCACAGTCTGAAAGGCGGCGTGGACGCGCAGTTCATCCGCGACAAACGCATCATCGCGCTGACGCCGACTTACACTTTTGCCACCATTCAGGCGTATCTGGACGCGCGCAACAACGTGAACCCGCGCAGTTACGCGACCTTCACGCAAATCGCCGGCGATCCGAACATCGAATACAACTCGGAGTTTTACTCGCTATTTATGCAGGACGACTGGCGCGTCAAACCGAATCTGAAACTGACTTATGGCTTGCGCTACGAGTTTTACGACATTCCGAAAGCGCGCGGGAATGCGCCGCTGGACATTTCACGCAAATTCAACCGCGACACGAACAACTTCGCGCCGCGCCTGGGCCTGGCCTATAGCTTCGGCGGCAGCCGCAAGACGGTCATTCGCGCCAGCGCCGGGATTTTTTATGATGCTCCAGGATTGCTGTTTTATCAGAACGCCATTCAGAACAACGGCGATCCGCTGACGCGCAGCTTCTCGCTGCGTCCAACCGATCCGGGCGCGCCCGCGTTTCCGAACTCGGCGGCGCTGGCAGGTGTTGCGCCTCCGCGAGTTTCGATTGACGCACTGTCGCCGGATTTCGCCAACCTCTATTCGTTCAGTCAAAATTTGCAGATAGAGCAGGAACTGTGGCGCGACTTTTCGGTGACAGCGGGCTACGTTCACGTGCGCGGCAATCGGATTCCGGTGGTTCGCCGCACCAACTTGCCGCCGATCACCGGCACGCTGGCCGATGGCCGCGCCATTTTCGGCACGGCCGCGCGCCCGAATCCGAACTTCAACAACATAGACATCACCGAATCGGTCGGCCAATCGGAATACAACGCCGGTTCGCTGTCGTTGAACAAACGCTTTTCGCACGGTTATCAATTGAGCGCGTCCTACACCTTGTCGCACGGCATTGATGACGCGCCGGAAATCAACATCATTGACTCAACCGAATTCCCGTCCGATCCGACCAATCGCCGCCGCGACCGGGGCAATTCGCTGGCCGATCAACGCCACACCTTCATCGCCAGCGCGGTCATCAATCCGCAATTCAAACTGTCGAATCCGGTGGCCAACGCCATTTTCAACGGCAACCAGATCGGCATCATCGCCCGCGCCAACAGCGGATTCCGCGTCAACGTGCGCGGCAATCGCGATCTGAACGGCGACGGCGTGGCCACCAACGACCGCCCGCTGTTCGGCGGACGCAATACGCAAACCACCGGCAAAGTCCGGCAACTGGATTTGCGTTATTCGCGCTTCATCCCGATCCACGAACAAATGAAGTTTGAGTTTATTGGCGAGTTCACCAATCTCTTCAATATTCTCAACATCTCCGGCGTCAACGCGGTGGTTCCGGTCAATGCCGACGGTTCGCTGGCAACTTCGACCAC
>CAZRXE010000599.1:0-1563 GCA_964603695.1 uncultured Heliomicrobium sp. | reverse complement strand
TGAGGTTGCACGGCCAGCGACTTCACCAAAGTCGTCTCTCCTGGTCAGGAGGGCAAAATCACACTCTCGGTTCACACGGAAAGTTATACCGGCGCACTGTCGAAAAGCGCGGAGGTTTACACCAACGATCCGCAAAAAGAGCAGTTCACCTTGGTCTTGACCATGATAGTGCTCAGCGACATGACGCCGAAAGGCAAAATGGTCGGCCCGTTCATTGTCGGGCCGAACGACCAATGGAGCGCCCGCGTTCCTCGCGGTCTGACAGTCAGCGGATTGGTCGCCATCACCAACAATACCGAACAGCCCGTTAAAATCACCAAAATGATTCCGGGCGGCGAAGCCTTTAAGATTGATTTTCAAACTCTGGAAGAAGGCAAACGCTATTCGATCAACTTTGTCAGTTCTGCGGAACTCCCGCTCGGCGCGCACAAGCAAGTCGTCAAGTTTCTGACCGACAACAAGGAAACGCCGGAACTCACCGTTGAACTGGAGGCCATCGTTTTCCCGGCGGTCACAGTCAATCCAGGTAATCTGGTGTTTGAGAACATACCGGTTTCCGATCCTGAAGCGGATGTAACTTATATGAGCAAGTTCGTCTGGCTTCGATTGGGACGCGGCAATGGATTGGAAGTGACGTCCATGACTTCGGATTTGCCGTTCATCGCCATCAAGGTCGAATCGAACGATCCGAGTGGCCAATCCGTGATCTTACGTGTTGGGTTCAAGTCCAAACCAGCGGTGGGAACACATTCCGGCAAACTGAAGATCGAAACGAACAACACCGACGTGAAATTCATTGAATTGCCGATCACGGTCACGGCGAAGTAGAAGCTGTAGATGGCAATTCAGGCAGTCAAAAAGGATGGCGAAATTTTCAAAAGTTTCGCCATCCTTTTTGACTGCGGCAGGTTATTTGACGGAGGCTTTTAAGCTTGCGACCTGCACCAGCATTGGCTGCTGGCTGGTTTTGCTGAACCGTTCCACGCAAACCAGACACGGATAATGCAGCTTGTCATTTTGTTGCGGATCAGCGGCCATCTCCAGACGTTCCTTGTGAACAGTGGTAACCAGAGTCATCAGATTCTTCAGCGCATCCGGCAAACTGATTTTCTTCAAATCGCCGACCACATCGTCGCCATCGCCTTGCGCATCGCGATAGTTAGACAACTGACAGCAAAGCGTCAGCCGTCCTTTGTAATCAATATTCAGATCATCCAGCGTCAGCGGCGCGCAGCGCGGCAGAAAGTAGTCCGTGTAAAAGCCCACGGCCATGGAAATGTCATGGCGGAATTCATTCATCACCCGCGCCACGTCGCGTTCCACCGCGCGCCATTCCGTCAGCGGCAGAATCAAATCTTCGTCCAAGTTGTGTTCGGTCGGATTCTGATGGCCGAAGACGTGGCGTTTGACTTTCAGATGCGCGCCGAGCAACGCGAACTGGTCAATTTCGTGGCGATTGGCGCGATTGACGGTGGTGATGAGCGACGGTTCGATACCCACGGCCTGGCAGGTGGCGACGGCCGTGACGACTTCCTTGTAAGAGCCTTTACCGCGAATCTTGTC
>CAZRXE010000598.1:0-4168 GCA_964603695.1 uncultured Heliomicrobium sp. | reverse complement strand
TAATCGCCTTTTTGATACTGAAGAAAGCCGATCAGATAGGGGAAGGTCATCGGGTTGATTTCGGCGGCTTTGCGAAAGAGCGTCAGTGCGATGTCCGGCAATCCTGCGTAATCATAAGCGTGTCCCATTGCTTGATAGGCGTATTCGCTGTTGGGCGCGGCTTGCAGCAGTTGTTTGCAAACCGTCAGCGCGTTTTTTAAATCGCCTTTCTCGCCGTAATAAACCGCCAGCCAGAAATGTCCTGCCGGAAGTTTCGGATTCAGTTCGATGGCTCTTTGCGCGGCAAGTTCGGCTTTGCCGAACATGGTGTCGTCGTTCAGATAACCGCGCGCATTGATGTAACGCCCGGCCAGCGCGGCCCAGGCCGGCGCGTAATCGGAATCCATGGCCACCGAAGCTTCCAGCAATTCCACTGCGTGTTTGTATTCATCGGCAGAGTTCCCGGCGGCCAGTCCGCGCAAATAAAGTTCATAAGCGATGGGATTGCGCGCTTCGTCGGCTTTCAGCGCCTGCTTTTCGTTGCTCGTCACTTTCAGCTTCAAGCCGCGAATCAACTCTTCGCAGATTTTGTCTTGCAGCGTCAGCACGTCGTCGAACTTCAGATTGATGACTTCCTGCCAGAGGATTTCGTTTTGCAGCACGTCAATCAATTGCACAGTGACGCGGAACATCTCGCCGGATTTCAGGTAACTGCCGGAAAGAATCGTGTCCACCTGCAACTCGCGTCCGACGGTGCGCGGTTCGACAATCTGGTTGCGGTATTTTTCAACCGCCGACGAAGGCCGAACGATCAGGGATTTCAGCAGCGCCAGTTGCGTGATGACGCTGTCGGCGAGCGCGTAGCCCAAAAACTCTATCGCCGGATCGCCCGCCAGATTTCGCAGCGGCAAAATCGCCAGCCGTTTTTTATGCGTCCCGGTCAGCGAAGTGGTGGACGCGCCCACCGGCAGCATTATTCCTGGCAGCTGCCCCGTGGCGAAAGCGTCCGGCGCTTCCAGCGACTGTTCCAGGCTCGGATGCGTGACGTAAGTTGACGGGTCTTCGTAAGCACGGCGCAAAAACTGCGCGAACTGAGTGGCGGAAGAGAAACGGAAGCTGCGGTCTTTGGCCAGCGCTTTCATCACCACGGCTTCCACCGCCGGAGGAATTTCAACGCGCAATTGAGCGACGGGCTGCGGATGCGTGTTGACCTGATGAATCAGCATCGCGCGCGCTTGCGCTTTGCCGAACGGCGTTCGCCCAGCCAGCATCTCGTAAAGCACTATGCCGAGCGAATAAACATCGGAGCGTTCGTCCAATTCCAGCCCCAGACTTTGTTCGGGCGACATATAAGCGGGCGAACCAATGATGCTGGTGCCGGTCAGATTCGCGCCGCTGGTTTCATCTTCTTCCAATTGCGCTTCGCGAATCTTGGCGATGCCGAAATCCAGGACTTTGGCCAGCACGGATTTGTCAGTCTGTTCTTCGATGATGATGTTGTCGGGTTTCAGGTCGCGGTGAATGATGCCCGCCGCATGCGCCGTTGCGATGGCAGAGCAGACTTGCTCCATCAACTCAATCGCTAATTCAATGGCTAGCGGCCCGCCGCGCAACAGTTTGCGCAAACTATCGCCGCGCGCGAACTCCATGACGATGTAAGGCCCGAAATCGCTGATGCCGTAATCGTAAATCTGAATGATGTTCGGATGGCGCAAGCCTGCGGCGGAGCGGGCTTCGCGGCGAAAGCGTTCTTTCATCTTTTCGTCGCGGCTTAAGGTGGGCAGCAGCATTTTGACGGCGACGGAACGATCCAGCCCCAGTTGCGTAGCTTCAAAGACCGCGCCCATGCCGCCTCGGCTGATGAGCCGTTCAACACGATAGCGCCCGGCCAGTACGGTTCCGGCTTCCATTCCATACCAGTCTTCCTGCGGGATTTCGTTTGAGGGAGTTTCAAACCTTTCGGTCATGAGGTGCTTCCTTTCTGGGAATGCCTTGCTTTTGAACTTACCCGGATTTCTTTCTGAATCGTCTGGCGGCGACCACAATCATGAAAACGCTCATTCCGCTCAGAATCAGTGCTTGCTTCCATAAATCCTGCAACTCCGCGCCGCGCAGGATGACGCCGCGAAAGATTTGAATCAAGTACGTCGTCGGAATAATGCTGCTGATGATCTGAAAAAACTGCGGCATCGTATCAATCGGAAAGATATACCCGGACAGAAAGATCGAAGGCATCATCGTGCCGAAGGCCATCTGCGTCGCTTCCTGATAGGTTTGCGCTTTGGTTGAAACCAGCAAGCCGAAACCGAGCATCGTCAAAATGAAGGGCGCAACCAACAACAACAACAGCGGAATGCTGCCGCGAATCGGCACGCCGAAGGCCCAGCGCATGAAAAGCAATAACAGACACAATTCGGCATAAGCCACCACGGCATAAGGCAGTACTTTGCCGACCATCAGTCCCAGTGGTTTGACCGGCGTCATATACAACTGATCCAGCGTGCCGCGTTCGCGTTCGCGAACGATGGTGATGGCCGTCATCAGAACCGTCATCATCTGCATCAGGACGGCGATCATGCCGGGGATCAAAAAATTCGCCGATTTGGAATCGGGATTGAACAGCACTTTGGGACGCGCTTCCACCGGCAGCGATTGCCGGACACTGCTGACTGTCAACGAACGTTCCAGCGATTCGCGCAGTGCGATGGCGTTCGACACGTTCAAAGCTTCGCCCGCAACTGAAGAATCCGAACCGTCCACCAGCACCAGATAGCTTGCGGATTCGCCCGCCAGCAGGCGCCGCGAATACTCCGGCGGAATTTTGACGCCGACGCGCGCGCGCCCGGAAATCACTTCGCGATTAAGCTGCTCTTCGGAGTCAACGTACTTCACGATTTTGAAATCGTCCGAATTGACGAAGCGGTCGAGCAGACGACGGCTTTCCTGTGTTTGCGCCGCGTCGTACACCGCCGTCGGAATGCGCCGGACGTTGGTGTTGATGGCAAAGCCGATCAAAAACATCTGAAGCATCGGCATCACCACCGTGAAGAAAAGTGCCGTCGCATCGCGTCGAATGTGAATCGCTTCTTTGCGCAGCACCGGCATCAAGCCGCTGAAGGGATTGGTTTGCGTGTCATTTGTCATTTGTCGGTGGCCAGTTGTCGGTTGTCAGTTGTCAGTTGTCAGTTGTCAGTGCTAACCAACAAACGACAACTGACCACCGACAGCTACTCTTTTAAGGAATTGGTCAGCGTCACAAACACGTCTTCCAGCGAAGGCGTAATCGGGCGGATTTCCGCTTTGGCAAAGCCGTCCTGCACCAACGCTGTTTGCACCTGCTCCAGACTGACTTTGTCGTCCATTAACAGGTGAATAGATTGGCCGAAAATGGTCGCGCCCTGGACGTAAGGTTTGCGCTTCATTGCGGCCAGCGCGTTTGAAGTATGACTGGTGTTGATTTCAATGCGGCGCGTGCCGGGCGGCGACACTTCGGGAATCTCTTTCAATTCGTCCGGTGTGCCGTAAGCAATCAGCTTGGAAAGATAAATGTAACCGACGCGCCCGCAGCGTTCGGCTTCGTCCATGTAATGTGTGGTGACGAAAAAGGTCACGCCCTGGCCGGAAAGCTGGAACAGCAAATCCCACAAATCGCGCCGCGCCACCGGATCAATGCCCGCCGTCGGTTCGTCCAAAAACATCAGGCGCGGTTCGTGTATGAAGGCGCATGCCAGCGCCAGCCGCTGTTTCCAGCCGCCGGACAGTTTGCCCGCGCGGCGGTCGAGATAAGGTTCCAGATGCGTCAATTGAATTGCGTCGTCCTTGCGCTTTTTCAGGTATTCGCCGCGCAGCCCGTAAACACCGGCGTAAAACTCTATGTTCTCCATTACGGTCAGGTCTTCATAAAGCGAAAACTTCTGCGACATATAACCGACCCGCTGGCGAATGTCGTCTGCCTGTTTGACGCAATCCAGTCCCAGCACTTCAGCACTACCTTCGCTCAAGGGCAACAAGCCGCACAGCGCCTTAATCAGCGTCGTTTTGCCGGAACCGTTCGGCCCGAGAAAGCCGAAAATCTCGCCTTCTTCGACGGCGATGGAAACGTGATCTACGGCGGTGAACTGGCCGAAGCGAATGGTCAGGTCTTTGGTGTTGATTGCCTTCATGGTGGTTGGTGGCTGGTGGCTGGTGG
>CAZRXE010000597.1:0-3999 GCA_964603695.1 uncultured Heliomicrobium sp. | reverse complement strand
ATAAAAAGCTATCAAACAAAGCAGTTAAATAATTGTCACCAGACGCGAACACATCACCACTCTGGAGGCTCTGGAGGGAGTCAAAGCTCATGGCAGTTTCTAGGAACAAGAAGATTGTTATTGGTTCAGTTGTCCTGATCGTACTGGCGGGCATCATCGCCGCCAGCGTTTTTGCCCGGCGCGGAGATTTGCCAGAAGTACAGGTTGCGAAAGTCGAAAAGCGATCCGTACTCGAATCGAAAGTCACGGCCAACGGTGAAGTCAGGCCGATTCAGTTCATTAATCTAACAGCGGAAGTTTCCGGCCGCGTCACGGATGTTTACGTGAAGGAAGGCGACGTAGTTAAGAAAGGCAAACCGCTGCTCCGCGTTGACCCGACGCAGTTGGCTAACGCCACGTCCGTGCAGGAAGCGGCAATGCGCGCTGCACAAGCCGATGTGCAAAACCAGATGGCGGCAATCACCGCCTCGGAAAATGCCATCAACACGGCGCGCGCAGCCTTGAACACTTCGCAGGCAGATTTCGACCGATCTCAGGTCGAAAAAACCAATGCCGAAATCGAGTTGAAACGCGCAACGGATTTGCTGGAGTCGGGAATCTCCTCCCGCTCGAATTACGACACGGCGAAGATGCGTTTTGATTCCGCCGCCGCTTCCGTCAATGCCGCGAAAGCCCGCGTCGAACAAGCCAAAGTACAAATCATCGACGCTGAGATTCGCGTCAAACAGGCGAAATCCTCTCTGGACAGTTCCAATGCGCGTGTGGCGCAACAGAAAGCCAGTCTGGCGCAGCAAACCGATTTGCTCAGCAAAACAACGCAGTACGCGACGATTGACGGCGTGGTCGGCGGCCCCATCGTTCAAGTCGGAACCTTCGCGCTCTCAAATTTTTCGTCAACTCCGTTGATGCTGATTGCCGATATGTCCACCATCAACGTCGAAGTCAAAGTAGATGAAACGGACATCACCAACGTGAAGTACGGCCAAAAAGCCAAAGTCAAAGTGGATGCCCTCGGCGAAAAAGAGATCGAAGGCGAAGTCGTCGAAATCGCACAAACCGCGCTAACGCGCAGTGGCCAAACCATTGCACAAACCGCTACTTCCGGTTCGCAGGAAGCCAAGGATTTCAAAGTCGTCATACGTTTGGTCAATATGACCGATGAAGCGCGCGACCGGCTGCGTCCTGGCATGTCCGCCACGACGGTCATCACCACGGATCGCCACGACAACGTTCTCGCGGTTCCGTTGCAAGCTCTGGTCGAGCGCGATCCGCAACAGCTCAAGAACGATGCCAAAGGCGCGGCCGCCACTCCGACTCCGGCACAAGTGCAGTCGCAAAATCCCAAAGACAAAAAGCCTGTCAAAGGTCTGTTTGTCGTCGAAAACAACAAGACGGTTTTCGCGACGGTCGAAACTGGCATCACCGGTGAAAACGACATCGAAATCACGAGTGGTTTGAAAGAAGGGCAGGAAATCGTCATCGGTCCCTACCGCCAACTTCGCACCTTGAAGCCCGATCAGGCCATCAAGCGGGAAGACAAAAACAAACCCAGCAGTGGAAACAAAGACACCAAATAGTTGACGATTCATCGCCAGCAGACAGTGAAAGCCTAAGCTGACTGTCTGCCGGCATTGATCGTTTAACCGTCAGGCTCGGATCTCAAACTCGGATTTCAAAAAGGATAACTCAGCGATGGTAGCTACAATGATTCAACCTGAAGTGAAGAAAACGGTTCAGACCGAGACTCCGAGGACTGAATCGCGCGAAGTAATGATTCGCACCAGCGATCTCTGGAAAACTTACGTGATGGGCGATGAAGAAATTCACGCCTTGCGCGGCGTGTCTTTTGAAATCAAGCGGGGAGAGTATGTCGCCATCATAGGTCCTTCCGGTTCCGGAAAATCCACGCTGATGAATATGATCGGCTGCCTTGATTCACCCACTCAAGGCGAATATTGGTTGAACGGCAAAATGGTTTCGCAGATGGATGACGACGAACTCGCCTACATCCGCAACAAAGAAATCGGCTTCGTCTTTCAAACCTTCAACCTGTTGCCACGCGCTTCGGCTTTGCACAACGTCGAACTTCCGCTGATTTATAACGGCACGCCGTCCGGCAAAAGGATCGAAATGGCCAAGCAGGCGCTCGAATCCGTTGAACTCGGCCACCGCATGAGCCATAAACCGAACGAACTTTCCGGCGGTCAGCGCCAGCGCGTTGCCATCGCCCGCGCATTAGTCAACAATCCGTCCATTATTCTGGCCGACGAACCGACTGGAAACCTCGATTCCAAAACTTCGGTCGAAATCATGAATCTGCTGGAAAGGCTGCATGAACGCGGCAACACAATTATCCTGGTGACGCACGAACCGGACATCGCCTCGCACGCCCACCGTGTTCTGACCATTCTCGACGGACAAATTTCCAAAGACGAACGGCTCAAGAAGTAATCAGGACAAACAAGACGACCAAACAAAAGTGGTGAGATGGAGTTCCGTCTCACCACTTTTGTTTGGTCGCTTATCATTCGAGTTAACGCTCTTTTTGTTATCAACTCCGCAATATCCACGTTCCATAGTTTCAGGCTCAGCCGTTTCGTTTTTTGGAGTCTTCCAGTTGTTCTTCAAGCAGTTCCATCGCCTTGAGAACAATTTGCGTGTTGCGGCTAACGTGCGCGCCGAGCGCGAACAATGCGGCCACCACAATCGTGTAGGTCGCCATTGTCGCAATCAGCAACAGCAGATGCGTGCGATTATGAAGATCGGCCAGCAACAGAAAGCCTATGACAAACAGAGTTTCCAACACTGCCGCCGTGGCAAAGGCCAGCCGGTAATTGCGACGGCTTTTATCAATCCGGTCGAGCGCCTTGCCGCGCACACCGTTGAGATGATTTTTTTCAGCCATATTTCCCTCCCTTCAACGAAGCAGTTTGAATCAGACCAGCGTCAACAGCGCAATCGCTTCGCAAACGGCGAAGACCAGGAAAGCAAATTGAACGGCTTTTCGCTTAGGCTTCGGCATAATTTTTCCTCCGCTGATCTTGCGTCGCCTCCGCCGTGGTTTTGCGCGTCAGCAGATAAAACAGCGGCCCGAACGAACCCAAGATCAGTGTGGCGATGATCCAGGGCCAGACGTTGCGGCCGGAGGCTTTGGCGTCGCGCCACATCCACACCATAACGAGCGTCAAAGCGATGACCAAATCAGTGAACACCTGACCTCCGCCGAAGCTTTGAAAGTGCGGCGCGAGGATGCCCCAATAACCGTGCTGCCAAAGCGCAGCTGTCGTGAGCGCGCCGAACAAAACAAGTGTGATGATTAACAATGTGCGTTGCATAAAAAGTCTCCCGTGTCAGTTGCCTGTGTTGGTTGTAGTTGAAATTTGTTTCCGCAACCCGGCCAGCCCATAAGCTAATCTTGATTTGACAGTGCCGAGCGCTAGCCCCAGCACGTCGGCGATTTCGCCTAGCGGCATTTCGTGCAGGTAATGCAGCACGATGATGGCGCGACTGGCCGGGGAAACCTGCGCGACAAGCTGCGCGATCAAATCCGGCGTCAGCGTGTCCGGCGGCGAAACCGGCACGTCTTCAAGCGCGGATTCATCCACGCTCTGTTCCGACCAGCGGCGTTCGCGTTTCAAATGTTTGAAGGCTTCGCGGCTGGCAATGCGATACGCCCAGGGGCGGAAAAGTTCAGGTTCCCGCAACCAGTGCAGATTGCGGTAAATCAAGATGAACACTTCCTGCAGGATGTCTTCGGCCAGCGTGCGCGAACCAGTCAGGCTGACGATGTAGCGATACAGCGGTTCCTGCACCAGACGAAACAATTCGTCCAGCGCCTCACGGTCGCCCGTTTGCGCGCGCAACACCCAACGGATTTCCTGTTTGGAGATTTCCATTTTGCTTCCTTCACCGATAAAGAGGCGCACAAAGGGTAAGCGGGTTCGGAAGGGTCAAAAGAAAATTTCCACCTGCGCGGACAAATCAGTACCGCGAGCGGTA
>CAZRXE010000596.1:0-11842 GCA_964603695.1 uncultured Heliomicrobium sp. | reverse complement strand
TCGAGCCTGGATTACGTCAATGCAGAACTGACCCGAACAAACACGCCGCTGCCACGCATTCCGCCGCTGCGAGCGCGCGTAGGTTTTGAAGCCTTCTTCAAAAGCTTCCGCATCAATCCCGAAGTCGTGATGGCGCAGGATCAAACCCGCCTTTTCACCAACGAAGAGCGCACCGCCGGCTATGGAACGGTGAATGTGAATGCGTCCTACACCTACACGCAAAAACATTACGCGCACATTTTTTCGATTAATGCTTTTAACCTGAACGACAAGCTCTATCGCAATCATCTGTCGTTCATCAAAGAATTCGCGCCGGAAATCGGACGCGGCGTCAGATTCGTTTACACACTGCGGTTTTTCTGAGGCGAACCTTTTGCCGAAAATTGTTTGAGCCGCCACGAACATCTTGTTCGTGGCGGCTCGGTGTTTATGGCCAGGAAAACTTTCGGACACTGAATCAGCGGTCGTCTTCGACCAGCTTTTGCGCAACAGGCGCTAGCTGTTGCAGACGCTCCGCCGCGAGCGGCGACAAAAACGGCGGTGGCGAACCTGTCCTGGCAATGCCAGCAAGTTCGGTTGAATGATGCAGGACTTTGGCCGGACTCCAGGCGTCGCGCAAATCTTCGTGCGGAATGAAGATTTCGCGCAGTTGTTCGGCCAGCGCGAAATCGCCGCGCGAACAGGCTTCAAACAAATGCTGGCTGGTTTTGGAAGCGATGCAGCCCGTGCCGGTAGTAAATCCGGGCAAATGCCAATCGCGCATGTGAACAACCGCCGGGCGTTCGCCAATGCCGCTGACCACTAACCGGCGATCAATGCGCGCCAGCAGCGATTCCAGATAAGCGTCCTGACGCGGGTCTTGCCGGACGACGGCATACTTGATAGCCACACATAAGCCGTCGTTCACCAGCCGCGCGACCACATCCAAACCCGCCTCCTTGTCCGCGCCGAAATTGTTTTCTTCTTTCAAATACAAAATCAGCTTGGTTTCGGCGGCGTCGGCGAATTCGCGCAATCCGCGTTCAAGTCCGGCAGCGTCGCGCGGATCACTGCAAGGCAAAAGCATCACGGCGGGAAAATTGTATTTGCGCAACAACTCCGCTTGATCCATCGCCCGGCCATAGGAAGGCCCGGCGCTGGGAATTGCCCAGTGGTCGTCGGCAAACCCTGTCAGCCAGTCAAGCAAGGCTTCGTATTCGCGCAAGGTCACGTGATAGAGAAACGCATTGCCGCCATACAAAAACCGCGTGATGCCGCCCGCCGCAATGTGCCGAACGACAAGCTCGTTCTGCTCGAAATCAATCAAACGACGCGCATCGCCTTTCCGCGCCAGCGGCGGAACCGAAAACACGCCGCGCAAATCTTCCAAAGTTACAGGTGATGTTTTCAAGATTCGTCCCTCAACAAAACTTCGAAGAAACAGGTCGTTATTCAGCCAGCAACATCTTGGCAATCGTCTGTTTCTGCATGTTCGACGTGCCTTCGTAAATCTGGCCGATCTTACAATCGCGGAAGTATTTTTCGACCGGGTAATCCTTGACGTACCCATACCCGCCGAACAGATTCACCGCCAGCGAAGCCACTTCCTCCGCCACTTCCGAAGCGAAGAGTTTGGCCATCGCCGCTTGTTTGATGAAGGGTTGGCGGGCGTCTTTGAGTCGCGCCGCGTTGTAAACCATCAGGCGGGCGGCTTCGATTTTGACGGCCATTTCGGACAGTTGGAATTGCACACCCTGGAATTCGCTGATTGCCTGACCGAACTGTTTGCGTTCTTTGGTGTAACCGAGCGCGGCTTCGTAGGCGGCTTGCGCCAAGCCAAGCATTTGCGCGCCAATGCCGATGCGGCCTTCGTTCAGGGTTTCAATCGCGATTTTGTAGCCTTTGCCGACTTCGCCCAGCACGTTTTCTTTCGGCACGCGGCAATTGTCGAAGAGCAGTTCGCAAGTCGAAGAAGCGCGAATGCCGAGCTTGTCTTCCTTCTTGCCGACAGTGAATCCTTCAAAGTCTTTTTCGACCACGAAAGCCGTGATGCCTTTGTAACCTTTCGACGGATCAAGATTGGCGAAGACAATGAAAATGCCCGCTTCGTTGCCGTTCGTGATCCACATCTTGCGACCGTTGAGCAGGTAATGATCGCCTTTGTCTTCAGCGCGCGTTTGCAGGGCGAAAGCGTCCGAACCGGAGCCGGCTTCACTCAGGCAATACGCGCCGACGGTGTCCGTCGCCAGCCGCGTGATGTACTTCTTCTTCAATGCCTCGTTGCCGTAGTTCATAAACGCATTGATCGTCAGAGTGTTGTTCACATCCACCATCACGCTGATCGAAGCATCCACGCGCGCCAGTTCCTCAATCGCCAGACAGGCCATAAAAAACGACCCACCCGAACCGCCGTATTCATCGCCTGGTTCGATGCCCATCAGTCCAAGCTCAAAACATTTGCTGATGATTTCGGGGCGCATCTTTTGTTTTTCGTCCATTTCGCGGACGTAAGGCTTGATCTCGGCCTCGGCGAATTCGCGAACGCTGGCGGCAAACAGTCGCTCTTCTTCGGATAACACTGTCAAAGGTTGGGCCGCTTCATGCTCCAATGCTGTTTGTGCTTGTGCCATAAAAATCTCCTTCTGATCGAGCGCAAATGCTTCAATGATTGCGCGGCGTTTATTGATGATTTTACGCGTTGGGAAAAATGATTTAGGATCCGGTTCGGCATCTTACCTTAGGCATTTTGCTTTGCCAAACTTTGACTTGCGTGCCTTGTGCAGGTATGTGGACAGGCGTTGACTGCCTGGGCAACAGGCGTAGAATGCCGCCGTTTCGCTCTCTTGCTTCAACTAACCAACACAGGAAAACACAATGACTGACAGAAGAGACTTTCTGAAAACATCAGCAATGGGCTTGATGGGAGGGGCAGCGGCAACGCTGCTCCCTCACAATCCGTTTACGGCAACCACCAGTGCGCAAACCAAACCGGCGGGCGGGACGCTGAAAAAAGCCGTACTCGTCAGCATGCTGCCGAAACAGATGAGCTATACCGACAAATTCAAATTGGCCGTGGACGTGGGTTTTGAAGGCATTGAAGCGCAAACCATCACCGATCCGAAAGAAGCCGATCAGATCAAGGAAGCTTCGATGGCGGCCAAGATTCCGATCCATTCGGTGATGAACATGGCGCATTGGCAGCATCCGCTTTCCAGCCCCAATCCCGAAGACGTGAAAAAGAGCTTGGAAGGGATGGAAACTTCCTTGCGAAATGCCAAGCTCTGGGGCGCGGGGACGGTGCTGCTCGTTCCCGCCGTCGTCAGGCCGGACACCACCATTCCGCAAGCCTGGCAGCGTTCCCAGCCGCAGATCAAAAAACTGCTTCCGCTGGCCAAGGAGTTGGGCGTGGTCATCGGCATTGAAGAAGTCTGGAACAAGTTTCTGCTGACACCTTACGACCACGCCAAGTACATTGATGAATTCAAGAGTCCCTGGATCAAAGCGTATTTCGATGTCGGCAATATAGTGATGTACGGCTATCCTCAGGAATGGATTCGCGCGCTGGGCAACCGTATCGCCCGGTTTCACCTGAAAGATTTCGACACGCGCACGCGCAACTTCGTCAATTTGCGCGAAGGCAGCATTGACTGGAAGGAAGTTCGCAAGGCAATCGGCGACATCAATTATTCCGGTTGGCTGACTGTGGAACTGAACGGCGGTAATGAGGGTTATCTGCGCGATGTGGCCAAGCGTGTGGACAAGATTTTCGCGGGCGAATAACTCCGATGGCTAAAACAAATGCGCTCATGGCAATGAATTTCCACGAGCGCATTTCACTTTCCATTCAGGCCGTTTGATTACTTCAGCGCCTGGTCCAATGCCTTGACGATTTCCGCGTATCCTTCGCCTTGTTCTGTCCCGATGCCGACTTGTTTGTGAAGAACGACGCCGTCACGCCCCAAAATCAAAACCGTCGGCACGGCATCCAGCCCAAAAGCTTTGTAAGCGGTTTGTTCCGGGTCGCGCAAAACGGTCAGTCGCAAATTGTTTTTCTGCGCGAACGCCTGAATTTCTTCATCGGTGGCGAAGTTGCGCGCGCCTTGTTTGTTGCTGTTGATGCTAACCCAGTAAACCTGCACGCCGCGCGAAGCAAATCGGTCAGCGACTTTTTGTAGCGCCGAGAGTTCTTTCGACGTCAACGGAACCCAGGTTCCGCCGAAAGACATCACGACAACTTTCCCTTTCATCTCCGCCGAACTCACCGTGCGTCCTTCAGTCGAACGCAAACTGAATTGCGGCGATTGAGCCAACACCGCTGCTGAAGCCAATGTCAGCGTCGCGAAAATCAGGACAGCCTTTACTTTCAATTTTTCGATCATTGTTTCTCCCACTTTCGCCAGCGGCGAGATTGCCATTGGTGATTGCAAAAATTTTCGATGCGAATTTCGCGCCAATCATTCCGTTGCGGGTTCAGATTCTTGACGTGGTTCGGCGGAGTGTCAAACGCGGGGAAATTGGATTTGGCCGAATAAAGAAGGCGAGCCGGTGAATGCCCAAGTTCACCGGCTCGATTATCGGCTGAGTGGAAAATGTTGCGGCGGCAATACCCAGATGGCTTTGGACGCTTGCTGAATCAATGTTGCGGTTGCCTGACGATGACTGTGGCTGTTTTCACCGGCAACTCTAATGGCTGTAAGGGACGCTGCTGACTGGCTTTCCGAAGCTGGGTTAATTGTGTCGGGACACCCGCGCAATTAACTTTCGGCTTCTTCTTGCCCCCTCCACTGACATAAGCGTAAAACGGAAGCGAAATCTGGAATCGAAACGAAAAAAATCGAAAAAAATTGCCGACCGTATGAGTCACGACAATTCACGACACAGAGGTGCACACCCGGAAGACGAAAAACTCTTCGCCGCCAAATCTTTGCCTGCTTTGCGACAGGCGGTGGCGGATCTCTCCTGGCTGCTCAATCGCGCTTATGCTCCGGCGGCGTCATTGAAACTTGTCGGCGACCGGTTCTCGTTGAAAGCTCGGCAGCGGTTGGCCGTTGCCCGCGCCGCTTGCTCGGATGAACAACAGAGGCATCGCCAATCTGGTGCATTGCCGCTCGAAAACGTGCAAGGGCAAACTTTGCTGATTGACGGATTCAACCTGCTCATCACGCTCGAAGCGGCATTGTCCGGTGGCTTGTTGATCACGTGTCGCGACGGTTGCATACGCGATCTGTCGAGCGTTCACGGCACTTATCGTTCGGTGGCGGAGACCGAAAAAGCGTTGTTGTTGATTGGCGAAACATTGGCGCAGGCCAAACCGCAAACGGTCGTCTGGCTGCTTGATCAACCCGTCTCCAACAGCGGGCGACTGGCCGGGCGAATCCGTGAACTGGCCGCCGCAAGCAACTGGCCTTGGACGGTGGAAGTGGTGATGAACCCGGACAAAGTGCTGCGCGAATCGGCTCACTTCATAGTCACATCGGATTCAAACATTCTCGATGCGCCTGTGCAGTCAGTGAACTTGAACCGTTTACTGATCGAAGGACATTTGCAACAAGCCTGGCTTGTTGATCTGAATTACTGAAAAGTTTCAAAACGAAAGGTTGTATGAACTTCAAACTCGTTTCCGATTACGAACCGCAAGGCGATCAACCCGAAGCCATCGAAGCTTTGGTCAAAGGCTTGAACGACGGCGAAAAACATCAAGTGCTGCTCGGCATCACAGGTTCAGGCAAGACCTTCACCGCCGCCCAAGTCATCGCCCGCGTCAATCGCCCGGCACTGGTGATGGCGCACAACAAAACGCTGGCCGCGCAGCTTTACCAGGAGTTCAAAACTTTCTTTCCGGAAAACGCTGTCGAATACTTCGTCAGTTATTACGATTACTACCAACCGGAGGCTTACGTCGCGGCGACCGACACTTACATTGAAAAAGAATCCACGGTGAATGATGAAATTGATCGGCTGCGACTGTCGGCCACGCGCAGTTTGTTCGAGCGGCGGGATGTCATCATCGTCGCGTCGGTGTCGGCCATTTACGGCATCGGCGACCCGAACGCTTATTACGGAATGGTCATGTTCGTCGAACCCGGGCAGCGCATCAGCCGCAATGAAATCATCAAGCGATTGGTGGAACTGCTTTACGAACGCAACGACATAGAATTTGCGCGCGGCAATTTCCGCGTGCGCGGCGATGTGATCGAGGTTTATCCCAGCTATCAGGATCAGGCTTACCGCATTGAACTGTGGGGCGATGAGATTGATTCGATCTCGACGATTGATCCGCTGCTCGGCGAAGTCATCAAAAAGCACGACAGCCGTCTGCCCATTTACCCGAAGACGCACTACGTCACGACGCGCCAGACCGTCAAACGCGCCGTTCAAACCATCAAAGCCGAACTGGAAGAATGGGAGCCGCAGTTAATCTCGCAAAACAAATTGATCGAAGCGCAGCGGCTGCATCAGCGCGTGATGTACGACCTGGAGATGTTCAATGAGTTGGGATTTTGCCGTGGCGTGGAAAACTATTCGCGCCATTTGACTGGCCGCTCGCCGGGCGAACCGCCACCTACGCTTTACGATTACCTGCCCGAAGACACGCTGGTCATCATTGACGAAAGCCATCAATCCGTTCCGCAAATCCGTGCGATGTATACCGGCGACCGTTCGCGCAAAATGAATCTGGTGGAATACGGTTTCCGCCTGCCGTCGGCATTGGACAATCGCCCGCTGAAATTTGAAGAGTGGGAAGGGCGCGTCGGCCAGGTGATCTACGTTTCGGCCACCCCGGGGCCTTACGAACTGACCAAATCCAGCGGCGCATTTATCGAACAAGTAATTCGTCCGACGGGGCTGCTCGACCCTGAAGTCGAAATTCGTCCAGTACGTGGACAGATTGACGATTTGCTAAATGAAGTTCGCGAACGCGCCGAACGCGCCGAGCGCGTTCTGGTCACCACATTGACCAAAAAAATGGCCGAAGACCTGACGGATTATTACGGCGACCTGGGCGTCAAAGTCCGTTACATGCATTCGGAGATCGAAACGCTGGAACGCATCAAGATTTTGCGCGATTTGCGCAAAGGCGAATTCGACGTGTTGGTCGGCATCAACCTGTTGCGCGAAGGCTTGGACTTGCCCGAAGTTTCGCTGGTAGCGATTCTGGATGCCGACAAGGAAGGCTTTCTGCGCAGCGAATCGTCGCTGATTCAAACCATCGGACGCGCCGCGCGCAATTCGAGCGGCAAAGCCATTCTTTACGCCGACAAGATGACTGATTCGATGCGCCGCGCGATTGACGAAACCAACCGCCGCCGCGCCAAACAAATGATCTTCAACGAAGAACACGGCATCACGCCGCAATCCATCGTCAAACCCATCGAAGCGACGCTGGTCACGGCTTACGAGGCAGACTATTTCAAAGTCCCGGTCAACCTGGAAGCTTACGACGAATACAGCCTGGAAAAGCTCGCCGAAACCATCGCCCAACTCGACCACGAAATGCGCGAAGCCGCCAAACGCTACGAATTCGAGCGCGCGGCGGAACTGCGCGACAAGATCAAATATCTGCGCGAACGCGAGCTTGAAATTTAGCTTTCAAGAAAAAGAAACCTACAGCCCTGCCTTTGCGCGATGAAAAAATGGGAAAGGCTGAAAACGTCTTTCCCATTCTTCGACTACGGAATTCCCGTCACAGCCTGGCAGCGTACCATCGTAAAGCGCCGAGATCGCCTCCGCGTTCAGCCTCGCCGAATGACCCATCGAGAGTTTGACGTACTTGCTGCCGATCAGGAAGTTGTAAGAAGCGTTATTAGTAGTTTGACCGAGTTCGTGAGACCACGGGCTTGCTCCGTAGCCTCTGAGCATCCACACGGATTGAAGAGGTTTCGTTGAGTACGAAGACTTCGGAAGGTCGAATGAACGACATCACGTGAGTTTTACTCCTCGGTTTTATGTTTCGCCATCAGCAGGTAAAACATGTAATCCGTCATCGGCGCATCCGTCAGACCGACATTCCGTCCGATGGTTACGATTTGACCACGGTGATAAGTGCTGTGATTTACCGTGTGCTGGATCATTTCAAATCGCGGACGAACGAAATCGCCGACATAAGGAATAGAAAACGGGCATTGTTCCTGTAACGATTCCACGTTGAGCGATTGCGCGTATGCGGCAAGCGTTTCCGACTGAGCGACCAGGCCGGCAAAGACTTCTTCCACGGAACCGGGAAACACTCGACCATAATTTGATTCAGGATGCGTTTGCCGAAGCGTTCCCAACCACCAGGTTTCAGTATCCCAAATATGCACCAGTGTCTGCTTCACGCTGGAAAAACTGGAAGGAACTTCGCGTTCCATTGCTTCCAGCGGCTTCGTTTTCAGCCAATCCACAAGCTGTTTGTTCGCCCAGAGGTTATAAGCTGTGTAATCCGCAATCAGATCCGTCAGATTGATATTGTTCCTTTCAGTTCACTGTTCAATTCGGAGATTGTTGGAAAAAAAAGGTGTTCAGACGGAGTTCGCCGGCGCTACGTCTGAACACCGAGCATTAAGCGGCGGTGTCGGCGTTGTCGTAGTCGTAGAGCATCGGCGCGTTCTTACCCAGCAACCGTGCATACGTGTAAAGCTGGCCGCGATGGTGCCAGTGTTCATCGTAAGCGAAGGCGAACATCTGCCAGCGCGGAAATATGCCGAAAGGCGTTTCAACGTTTCCAGCCAACTCTTCCTCGCTGATGGCTTCCGCCGCCTGATCCAGCGCCTGATGGCTTTCCGTGGCGAAGGCGAGTACATCGGCGATGGTCTTCAACTTGGCGGCTTCGACCTTGCCTTCCTCGGTTTCGGGGATGGCTTTATTTTCCTCGGCAGCCTCGAATTTGGGCTTGCGGATGTTGGCTGACCAAATCTTTTCCATTGCGTAAACGTGATGAAGCAAATCGCGCACCGAGCGCATTTCCGGCTTCGGGCGAAAATCCAGATCGGCGTCGGCAAAGGCCGCGATCAGTTTCAGCGTCACGCCGTGAACCATTTGAAAATAGGCACGCTGGCCTAACAGAGCTTGTTTATTCATTTTCGTTTTTCTCCGTTGATTGGGTTTTTGTTTCCGGCAATTGCCGGGTGATTTGCAGATGGCGAGGAGAATAACGAACGGCAGTGACAACCCTATGTCAGCAGGATTTTCAGTCCGAATATTTTTCGTGAATTTCCCTGGCGATGCCGGCCAGGCAGCGTTTCAGGGATTCCGGTTCCAGCACTTCGACTTTTGCGCCCCAACTGAGCAGCCAGGAAATCACTTCGGTTTCAAAGTGGGCTTTCATCGTCACCAGTAAACAGCCGGGATGACCTTCGGGATTGTCCAGCATTTCGGTGACGTAATACGAGCGCGATTCGCGCACCCAGGGCGCGGCGTCCGAATTGAATAGCGCGCGTACAATAACTTGGCGGTCGTCTTCTTCCGGCGGAGCCATTTTGTAATCGGCGGGACGGGCGAAATTTTTGTCGAGCAATTCCAGGTCGGACATGCGGTCAAGCCGAAATTGGCGAAGCGCCTGTCGCAGGTGGCAGAAGCCGTTCAAGTACCAGGCGTCGCCGTAATGCAGCAGGCTGTAAGGATCGGCTTCGCGCGTTTTTTTGGCGGTCGAGCGATCCATCGAATAGCGCGTGTGGTAGTGAAAGCGTATGGTCTTTTGTTCGAGGATGGCGCGGCGAAGCGTGGGCAGGAATTTGGCCGACGTGTTGCTCGCCAGAGTTTCGGGCGCGACGAAGGCGATATTGTCGCGCAGGAAACCTACTTCGGCACGCAGCTTTTCGGAAAGCACGTTTTCGATTTTGCGGCTGGCGGATTGCGAAACTTCACGGTATTGCGCTTCAAAATGATCGGCGACGAGTTTGCCGCCGAGCAGCAGCATGCTGGCTTCGTCCGTGCTGAAACTGAGCGGCGGCAGGAAATAACCTTCGACCAGCGAATAGCCCTTGCCGGCTTGGGCGACCACAGGCACGCCGGATTCGCACAGCGCCTGAATGTCGCGGTAAATCGTCCGTTTGCTGGTTTCAAAGGTGGCGGCCAGGTCTTCGGCGCGTTGCGAGCCATTGCGCTGCAATTCCAAAACGATGGCCAGCAAACGGTCTGTGCGATTCACGGCAGGCGATTGAAAAAATCCGACGGCAGTTCGTCTAAACCTTTGAACACCCAATCGGCGGTTAAGTTCTCGTGCGTGGTCAGCACGCCTATTGATTTCATGCCGGCGCGACGCGCGGCTTCGGTTCCGGCGGGAGCGTCTTCGACCACTATGCAGCGTTCCGGCTGAGCGTTAATTGCCGCCGCTGCGGCCAGAAAGACATCGGGTTCGGGTTTGCCCGCTTTGACCTGTTCGGAAGACATCACGGCGTCGAAGAATTTTCGTATGTCGAGCACGTCGAACACCGCGTCAATATTGCCGCGCGGCGCTGACGTGCCGAGCGCCTGCTGCCAGCCTTCGGCTCGCAACCGCGTCAGCCACTCTTGCGCGCCGGGCAGCAAAACCAAACCTTTGGCGCGAATGGATTGACGATACTTTTCTTCTTTCGACAGAGCGATGCGGGCAACTTCCGCGTCGGACATTTGCGGATCAATTCGCCCGCGCAGAATTTCGTCATTGCGTTTGCCGAAATCGGCGACGAAATCTTCAAAGGTCAGCGTGATTCGTTCTTCGGCCATCACCGCGCGCCAGGCGTCCCAGTGATGATCCACGGAGTTGATAAGCGTTCCGTCCAGGTCCCAGATGACGGCTTTGATTGGTTCAGTCATTTCAGTTTGATTCAAGATTGCGCCGGACGGCTTTGCCGCAACAGCAATGCGTTCCACAACATTTGCCGCCGAACTTTTGAAGTGGCGATCAAGACCAAAGCGGCCAGCAGATACAAACCGCTGAAAACATAACGCGAGCTTTCGTCCGGAAAGAAAAATTGCGCGACGAACAGCGTCAGCAACAGCAAGGCTTCCCACAAAGCGAAACGGAAATCCGAAATGATGATCGCGGCAAACAGCGATTGCGCCGAAGTCAGCAGCAACTCTTCTTTTTGGCGATGATCCAAATCCATTGCCGTCACTGCTCCAACCGAAAAGGCGTAAACCAGGGGAATCGCGCCGACCAGCAAAGTCCATTGGTTGATCTTCGAGGAAATCAGCGCGCCGATGCCTGTCGAACCCTTGCCTTTCAACGCAAAAAGCAAGGCAATGACGCCTTCCGGCGATTCCGAAGCCAGTGGTGCCAGCCATTGCACCAACAGGAATTTGTCTATGCCGTAACGCGCGCCGGTCGAAACTAAACCTTCGGCAAAAGGTTCGGCGGAAAGCCAGATGGCGTAACCCGCAAACGCGAACATCAACAGCACGACGATCCGGCGCGAGCCGTTGCCCAACCGTTGATCCAGGTAACCGGCAATGCCTTCTATCGCTTCATCGTGTTTTTCGCCCTTGGCGGCGCGGGCGGCATAGAGCAAAAACATCCCGAAAAAGATCGCGCAATCTACCAGCGACAACGATCCTTTGATCGGCAAAATCAGCGAATAGACCGTCGCCAGCAACAATAGGCTCAGTTCCAGCCCCTGCGACGAATCGAGTTCGATCTCTTTTTGCTTGTGTTTGAAGTAGTAAACGATGGCCACCAGCGACCAGCCAATGCCTATGATGACGCGGTTGGCACCGGTCATGTTCGCCACGGCGTAAGCTTTGTATTCGGGGTTCTTTCCCGCTTCCCAAGCGAAGTGCAAATCCACTGCGTATTCCGGCAACACGCTGATCAGCGCCAGCGCGATCAAGGCCAGCGAACGTGGAATGTCGCGTTCGGAAAGTTCCGCACCCCAACTCAATAGAAACGCCGCACCGATAATGC
>CAZRXE010000595.1:0-1940 GCA_964603695.1 uncultured Heliomicrobium sp. | reverse complement strand
ATGACTCTGCCAAAGTCGTTGCTAACTCATTACATTGGCACTCTCCCGCCGGAAAAGATCAAAGAACTCAATCAGGCATTGAAAGCTGCGTTAGCACTGGACGAACAAATAGACGATGAAATCTGACATTCAAAAAATCGGCCAAAAAATCGGCTTCGTCAGCCTCGGCTGTCCCAAGAATTTGGTGGACAGCGAAGTAATGATGGGGCAATTGAAACAACACGGTTACGAACTGACCACCGACCGCGAAGCCGCTGACGTGATGGTCATCAATACTTGCGGCTTCATCCAATCGGCCAAAGAAGAATCCATCAACACCATTCTGGAAATGGCTGCGCTGAAAGATTCGGCCAATCTGAAACGGCTGGTCGTCGCCGGTTGTCTGGTCGAACGCTACCGGCAGGATTTGCTCAATCAATTGCCGGAAGTGGACGCCGTGCTGGGAACCAGTGAACTGGAAAAGATCGTTGCGGCGGTGAATCCGGCGGCAGCAGCAGCGCAGGACGCTGCTTTTGTCGCCTCGAATGCCTGGATGACGCGCGGTTTACCGACTTATCTTTATGATGAAACCTCGCCACGTGTGCTATCCACGCCGAAGCATTATGCCTACGTCAAAATCGCCGAAGGTTGCGACCACACCTGCGCGTTCTGCGCCATTCCGCAAATGCGCGGCAAATATCGCAGCCGTCGCGCCGGTTCCATCCTCAACGAAGCCGAACAACTCTCCGCGCAAGGCGTCAAAGAACTGGTGCTGATTTCGCAGGATTCCACGCAGTACGGTTTGGATTTGGGCATCAAGGACGGCTTGGCCGATTTGCTGCGAAGCTTGGCAAAAGTGGACGGCATCGAATGGATTCGCGTGATGTATACCTATCCGAACAGCTTGTCCGATGCAACGCTCGCCGCGATGGCCGAAGAACCGAAGGTTTGCAATTACCTGGACATGCCCTTGCAACACGCCAGCGCCGCGATGCTCAAACGAATGCGGCGCGGCGGCAATCGCCAGTTGTTGGAAAAGCTGATGAACCGCGCCAAACAGTTCGTGCCTGAAATCACGCTGCGCACCACATTGATCGTAGGCTTTCCCGGCGAAACCGACGAAGACTTTGAAGAGCTGATGCAATTCGTTCGCGACGTGGAATTCGACCGCGTCGGCGTCTTTACTTATTCCGACGAAGAAGGAACACACGGCTTTGATCTCGACGGCAAAGTTCCCGCCAAGATCATGCGTTCGCGCCGCGCCAAACTAATGCGCGAACAAGCGCGGATTTCCAAAAAGAAAAACAAAGCGATTATCGGCAAACGCTTCCGCGCCATGCTGGAAGGCGTTTCGCGGGAAACCGATCTGCTGTTGCAAGCCCGGCTGGAATCTCAAGCGCCCGAAGTGGACGGCCATGTGCTGATTAACGACATCCCGGAAGGTTTCGCGGCCAAACCCGGCGACTTCCTGGAAATCGAAATCACCGAAGCGCACGAATACGATCTGGTGGCAAAGGTGGTCGAATCCGGCGAATGATTAAGCAAAAGATCGAAGAGAGCCAATCCAAGCGCAGCAGCGCCATGAAGATCAACGGACCGGTTGATCTGTTTGCGGTATTCATCGCCACGGGCGGCGGCGCGGGATTGATTCCGTTTGGGCCGGGAACTTGGGGATCGTTAGTTGGCCTGCTGATCGCTTATGGCCTGATTGCAACTTTCAACACGAATGTCGTGCTGCTGCAAAACGTCTTGATCGTTGCCGGCGTAATTCTGTCGGCAATCGGCATTTGGGCCGGCACGCGCGCCGAAACCGTTTTCAGTCGCAAAGACGCCGGGCAAATCGTGATTGACGAGGTTTGCGGCCAGGTCATTTCCTTTGTCTTCATCGCGCCTTACATTGCACAGCTTGGCGCGCAATGGCGCTGGTGGATGATTCCAGGGTTTTTGCTCTTTCGCGCCTT
>CAZRXE010000594.1:0-5890 GCA_964603695.1 uncultured Heliomicrobium sp. | reverse complement strand
CGGTTGGCGCGATCCGTCAGCACGCGATAGTTCTTTTCGACGAAAGGCATGATGTCCGTCACGAAATCCTGCACGAATTCATCCGGCGGCGGCGTTCCAGGAGCCGGCGCAGGCCCAGGCGCTCTGAAATTGGCGCGCGTGTGACCGGCGGGCATGACGATGACCATCGGTTTGGCTTTTTTGGCGGCGATCAAATTGTCCAGAATGAACCCGGCGCGACCCACCGAAGTCCACGAATCGTCGCAATCGCCCGCGCCGTGCAGCAGGTAAAAGATCGGAAATTTGCCCGCGCCGGATTCGTAACCGGGCGGCGTGTAGACGTGCAGGCGGCGGAATTTGCCCAGCGCCGTCGAATAGTAAGTCACGGCTGAAACCGCGCCGTGCGGCACGTTTTTGGTGTCAGTCAAATCCGAACCCGGCACATAAACCAGACTCCAGACGTTGTTGTTTGATTCGCTGATGGACGGGTTGCGCGGGTCAATCACCGGAACCCCATTGACGTTGAAGTTATAGCGGTACGCGCCCGGATCAATCGGCCCGATGGTGGTTTCCCAAACGCCATTTTCTCCTTTGGTCAGTGCCGCCCCCTGATTCAGGTTGGGAATATCGCCGGCGGACAGACGTACGGCTTCCGCTTGCGGCGCGAAAATACGAAAAGTGATGCGTCGGTCGGATTGGACTTCTGGCGAAACGATCTGGGGTGGTTGTTGACGTTGGCCGGCGGGCGGTTGCGCAAACGCGACGCTTGATACTGCGCACACTGCCAAAAGGGCGAAGGCAATTCGCTTAATGACTTTTGTGGAGTTCATGTTTCCTCGTTGGTTTTCTTACGACTCTCAGGAAAGAGAGGCAATGGGGTGATTCCCATTTTTCATTTGTCATTTTCTATTTGTCATTTGTCATTGCGCTGAGAGCAATAAGCGCGTAGGCCAATGACAAATATCAATTGAAAAATGACAAATGAAAAATGAATAGACGGATTACAGCGTCCAGCCTTTGCGATATTCGCGTTGCAGGTACTGATTGGCGTCGGAGTTGTTGGTGATGACGCCTTTTTCGCCGTCGTAGTAGATCTTCTTGCTCTGACCGACTTTCATCGCCACCACGCCGAGCAGCATGGTTTCGGTCAGCCGCGAAGCGTATTCAAACGGGCAGGTCGCTTTTTCCTTACCCTTGATGGCGTTGATCCAGTTCATGCGGTGTTTTGCTTGCGCGAACTGGCCTTCGCCGCTCTTTTCAACGCGGAAGTAGGTCTTGGGCACTTTGGCCGCGACTTCCATTAATGATTGCGGGTAGAGCTTCGGATTCGAGGCGTAGGTGCCGTGAACCAGAATGCCTTTTTCGCCGATGAAGATTGCGCCGCCGCCGCCGTCCAGTTGCACGTCGTCCGGCAATGCTTCGGGACGCGCGGGCATCAATCCGCCGTCGAACCAGGTCAGTTTGACCGGAGGTTGGTTGCCGCGTTTGGGGAAGTGGTAAACGACTTGGCTGCCCATCGGATAGCTGACGGGTTTGTTTTTCAGATCAACTCCGAAAGGCGTGAAGGTCGCTTCGACGCTGGTCGGGTAAGTCAGTCCCAGCGCCCAATACGGATGGTCAATCAAGTGCGCGGCCATATCGCCGATTGCGCCCGTTCCCCAATCCAGCCAGCCGCGCCAGTTGAAGGGGTGATAAATCGGGTGGTATTCGACTTCCGGCGCGGGGCCAAGGAACAAATCCCAGCTCAAACCTTCCGGCCTCGGATAATTGCCTTCCATCGCGGTGGCCAGCGTTTGATTGACCAGACGCGCGTTCCAGTCTCTGCCGGAATTTGGATTGACGGCGGCGGCGGCATCAGGAGCCGCTTTGGTCGGACGCGGAACGCCTTGCGGCCAGAATCCAAGCGGGCGATTCGTCCAGACGTTGACTTCCTTGACCTGACCGATCACGCCGGCTTGAATCCATTCATTGACCAGAGCCGCGCCTTCGCTGGAATGGCCCATATTGCCCATTTGGGTGGCGACTTTGGTGCGAGTGGCGACTTCGCGCAGGACGCGGGCTTCCTGAATTGACCAAGTCAGCGGTTTTTCGACATAAGCGTGCTTGCCCAATTCCATGGCGGTTTTGGCAATGGTGGCGTGCAGGTGGTCGGGCGTGGCTACGACAATAGCGTCAATGTCTTTTTGGGTTTCCAACATTTTGCGGAAATCCGTGTGGCGCTTGGCGGTTTTGTAAGCTTCCTGCAACTTGGCAGCTTGGGCGCGACGTTCTTCCATTTGCTGTTGCATGCGCTTTTGCTGCTCTTCGCTCATTTGCGGAGCGCCCTGACCGGCTTGCCCGCCGCCGCGACCGCCACCGCCTGGGCCGCGTTGTTGCGTCATTCGCGCGACTTCGCGGTCAACGTAGCCGAAATCCACGTCGCACAGCGCGACCATGTTTTGGCCGCCGGCAACCAGTTCGGCTGAATCTGTTTTGCCCTGACCGCCGCAGCCGATCAGCGCAAAATTAACCGTATCGCTCGGCGCGGTATAACCCACGCCGCCCAGCACGTGACGCGGAACGATCATTGCGCCGAAAGCCGCGCCCGTCGTTCCCGCCACAAATTTCCGTCGAGTAATCTTGTCTTTCTGCATGTGAGTTCCTCTCAAAAATATGAATTTCGTTCGTGGCTGGATTCGCCCGTAGGACGATGACTGCTCTCGATTATTTGGTATTACCAGGCAAGACGAGGCAGCGGGGAGTTTGGTTTCTGAAGATTGCCGTGTCAGTACCGCGACCGGCAGATTGGGGATGTGGCGATGGACTTCAGTCTGTCGCCAAGAGTGGGACAAACTAAAGTCCGTCCCACTCTTGTGTGTTCGGTTTAGAAGTTAAACCGCAGCGACCATTGCAAATTGCGCGGCGGGCGCGTCGAACTGATGGCGCCGAAGCCGTTGCGATTGCCGGTTTCCGAAGCCAGATTGGTCGGCGTCGGATTGGTCAGGCTGGTTACGTTCAGCGTGCTGAACACGCCGTCGAATTGCGTGTGATTCAGCGCGTTGAAAGCGTCCAGACGAGCTTCGAAGCGGAAGCGTTCCTTGACGCGCCATTCTTTCGACAACGCGGCATCCCAACTGTTGACCGCGCCGACATTCAGGAAATTGCGGCCGGATTCAAAGCCCTGACTGCCGACCGTCGCGATGGTGAACGCCGACGGATTGAGTTGGCGGTACGGATCGCGACTGTTGCCGCTGCCCGGATTGCCGACCAAAACAACGCGGGCACCTTCGACTTGCGAAGTTCCAGTCAACCCGTAGCCGGACAAGCCGGGAATATTGACGCCGACGTTGTAGGGCGCGCCGCTCAGATAGCGGTAAATGCCGGACAATTGCCAGCCGTTCAGGACGTAACCCAGGCTCTTGCTGTCTGTCGCCTTCGGCAAATCCCAAACCCAGTTGACGTTGAAATTGTTGCGACGGTCGAAATCCAGCGGGCCGTAATTGGCGCGGCGATTGTCCAGGATGTGCGGCGCGCCGAAGCCGTTGATACCCGGCAGGTCGTTGGAAATCGTGCCCAGCACCTTCGACCAGGTGTAGTTCACGCCGACCAGCAAGCCTTTGGTGTAACGACGTTGCACTGACATTTGCAGCGAGTGGTAGTTTGAACTGACCGAAGGCTCGATGAAGGAGATGTTGCCGAAGCCTGCATACGGACGCAGGAAGTCCACGGGCAAGGCCGTTGCACCGGGTGTGGTGCTGGCGGTCAGCGTCTGGTCTTGATTGGCCGCTTGGAACGCCGCACCGTACACCGGAGCGTTGATGTTGCGACGTTGCAATTGATGCTGCGCCGATGTGCCGACATAAGAAACGTCCAGCACCGTGGAATAAGGCAGTTTGTACTGAATGCCCAGGTTGTAGGCATAGGTGGTCGGCACTTTGCCTTCCAGGTCGAAGGCGACCAGATTCGGCGGCGCGAGCAAGATCGGCCCTTGATTGAGTTGTTGCATCAGGCCGAAGTTGAGCGTCGGCGCGATGGTCGTCGGCGGATTCTGCACCAGGTCGAAAACGGTGTTGCCTTGAGGACGGTCGAAAAACACGCCGCCGCCGCCGCGAACGACCAACGACTGATTGCCGAACACGTCATAGCCGAATCCGAAGCGCGGCGCGAAATGAGTGCCGCGATTTTTGTAGACGCCCTGGGGCAAGCCGTCTTTGCCGGCTTGCAACACGCCGTTGGTGATCGAACCGGTGTTGGCTACCAGCCGACCGATGAAAACGTTGGACAGCGTGTTGGCTGCCGACGGGACAAAGCCCGCAACCAACAAACGCGGGTCTACGGCACGGCGATTGTCACCGCTGCAAGGGTTCGTGTTGCCGATGCAAACCGGACGGTACAGCAATGGCGCGTTGGAGCGGCTGTAACGATCAGGCAGGAAGTTGCCTGTTTGCAGGTCTTCGTCGAACTGCGGCTGGATGTAGTAAAACCGCATACCGTAATCCAATGTCAGGCGATTGGTCACTTTCCAGTTGTCCTGGGCGAACCATTCGATGTTGTTGTAGCGATATTTGCCGATGACGTAGGCCGATGCCTGATTGAAGGTGTTGTAAACGCCGGTTGCCGCATTGGCGAAACCGAACTGCGTATCGAACGGGTTTGAAGCGTTGTCCACGAAGTTGTAGTCGCCGTTGTTGGCGGCGAAGCTGCTTTGCGGTTTGAAACTGTTCTGCCAGAAGACGCCGAACTTCATGTTGTGCGAATTCCAAATCTTGGCCAGACTCGCGGCCCAATCGCGCGTGGTATTGAAGTTGTAGAAAGGCGCGTTGTTCGATCCGAGGTTCGGCCCGTTGGCGATGCGTCCGCCGTTGAAGATGAAGCGCGGCGGCGAATCAATCTGCACCGCGCTGGGAAACAGCACCGGAATTCCCGTCAGATTCAAACCCGCGCGGTTGAATTTGGGATTGGCCGGCAGAATGTCAATCGAGTTATGGCTTTGGCCAAACGTCACTTCCAAAACCGTCGTTGGATTGATTGAACCGGTCACCGTGCCGGTGACGCTGTAACGATTATTCGGGAATAGCGCCGCATAATCCGGCAGGTTGCTGGCCAGCACGAACGAACCATAAGGTTCAACCAAACTGCGTTTGTTGAACAGGTATTTGCCTGTCGCGCGCCACTTTTCGTTGACGTTCCAGTCGCCGCGATACAAATCCTGACGTTCCGGTCGGCTGGCCGGAACTTCGGTTTCGTAGTTGAAACCGACCGTGCCCGTCCGGTTGGGTAGCGGGTAAATCTTTAAGATGTTTAAGCCGAGCGGATAGAGGCGATTGGCCGGAATTTTGCCGAGTACGCCGCCGTCACGGAAACAGCCGCTTTGATCGGTCGCGTTGCAGGGCAGGTTCAATGTGTAATCGCGAACGTAAGGGAAGAGGTTGCCGCCCGCGTCTCGCGTTTGCGAAAAGTTACCTTCGCGTTCGAGCGCCGTTGGAACGGTCACGCGCACCGGAGCCGCCGGAGGAATAAAGCGTTTTTGATGCTCCTGACTGAAAAAGAAAAAGACCTTGTCTTTATCCTTATTAAACACGCCGGGAATATAGACCGGCCCGCCGATGGTGTAACCGATGTCGCGTTGATCCAGGCGCGGCTTGTTGATCGGATTGGTCGGTGTGCTGTTGCGGTTGTTGAGCCAGGTATTGGCATTCATGCCGTCGTGACGGCGGAAGGCGTAAAACGAACCATGAAAATCGCGTGTGCCACCTTTGGTGACGGCACTGATCTGACCGCCGGCCGAACGTCCGTACTCGGCTTGATAATTGGAAGTCAGCACTTTGAATTCGGCGATGGCGTCCACATTGACGCTGATCATCGTGCCGTTGTTGCCCGTGTCCACAATTGCCACGCCGTCTAGTTGCAGGTTGTTGGCGCTGGTGCGCAA
>CAZRXE010000593.1:0-1911 GCA_964603695.1 uncultured Heliomicrobium sp. | reverse complement strand
GTATGCGGGCAGTGGTTCTCGCGGCAACAGATTGACGACGAATGGGAAGACCCAGACGAAAACGACGAGGGATGGTACGAAACCTGCGACAACGCAGATGATCCGCCGAATTGTTGGCCAATTAACCCGACGCACTGGATGCCGCAACCGTCGCCACCACAACACAGAGCAGCCTAACATGAATACGATTGATCGCGTAAACTCAATCCGCGTTTCCCTGGCAATTGCGGATTGCGTATACGTAAATTGACCTTATGCCCTCAACTGCTGCAAAACCCATCAAAGAGCGTCGTCGCAAAGGTGGACGCCCGAAAAGCGGCATCCCGCCGATGGCGACCACGATCAAGGTCAGAGATGACCAGAAGGCGCGTGGGCAGGCGCTGGCGACGTGTTACCGCACCTGCGATGAGGTGCTGCGCGGGGCAATTGACCGAGGGTTATCCTTGATCGAGGCTGAGCAGGCGTCACGCCTATTGCCGAATTTAACTGCCAATCCCGCCGATTGGTAACCCTAAACAAATAAATCACAAACTTCCCCTAGTCTTCTATCGCGATGATTACCATCGCAGAAAGGAGACCGGTGGAAAAGATTTTCTCGCAGCCCAAGTCCACTTTACTAGGGATGCTCGTTGCCGTCCTCTTCGGGCTGGTCGGAATGATCCATAACGGACACCTCGACCTGTTTTCTCTGCCAGACACTGCAACCGCAGTTCCCATGCTTGCGGCGTTGGTTGTTGGCGCAATCAGCACCGACAATAGCGCATTGGTGCGCTTGTTCTTCGATAACTGGAAAACAACTGTCATCGGATTGGCAAGCGCGATTTCAACCGCAGTCTTGGGCACCCTTACCAGTGGAAAGCTCAGCAACCGAATTTTGATCCTGTCCGCTGTTGCCGCGATTTTCGGGTGGGTCTCTAAGCATAAAGACGATCCGCCTAACCATTCGCCGCCCATCGCCTAGTATCGCCAACACTCAACCGTCCATCTTTAATTTACGAGGTTTCACATGAAAAATAATATCTTTGATCTTTTTCGCGTTCGACGATTCAAACGACTCGTCCTCGTGTTCGGCCTGGCAATAGTCGGGCTGCTCGCCTCCGCCTGTCCTGTCGAGGAGCGCACCAAACTGATGGCAGTCTCGGCAGACTTCTTTGACGGCCTCGAAGCCATTTCTCAAGTGACCGAAACCTACAACAAATCAATGCTTCGCGTAACCGACGCCAAAGGCAATGCGATCCTGCGACAACAGCTTTCCGATGGCGATGCTCTGCAAATCTACAACTCGCTGAATCGTGTCGGGCAAAGTGTCAGCAGTTTCAAGCGCGTCCTGAAAGAAACGCCCGTCATTACGGGCAACAATAAGGGCAAATTCCTGCCCCTGCTCGACAATATAACAGGCGAACTTGACCGGCTGAATCAGCAAAGCGTGTTTTTCGATTCCACCGCCGCCCGCACGCGATTCGATCAAGCGGTTAAAATCGCCAGCGGCTCGATTCGCATTCTTCGGACGCGACTGGCGCGCATTCGTTCGCCAGTCGAAACGGCCTCGCTTCCCCTGGGCAAATTCGCGTCCCAATAGTGCCGCCATAAACCGCGATACAACCCCTATCCAAGAAAGAACTTATGCTAAAAGACATCGTGACCGACATCCTTCAAATCGCCAACCTCGCCGTGGGCATTGCCGCGCCACAAGCCGCGCAAATTGTTACCCTTGCGACAGGGACGATTGAGAAAATTGCCGCCAATCACGGCAAGACCTACGAAGAAACCCTGGCGCTCGCCGATGAGGCCGAAGCGACCTTCTTCAAGAACAATGAACGCCGTCGGCAGGAGTTGCTCGCCAAGCAGTTCCCTCCACCGGGATGACGGTAAAAATTAAATCTCAATCCCCCTCAGAATGCCTCTCGAAAG
>CAZRXE010000592.1:0-7897 GCA_964603695.1 uncultured Heliomicrobium sp. | reverse complement strand
CCTTGTTTTTGCACACAAACTTACTTTGCGTGCGCAATCGCCTGCGGTATAACCCTTCTCGCGCAACGCGCAAATCATCAAACTCCCAATCCAAAAAAAGTGAGGTTCGCATTTGAAAATGAACGCGACACCCTTCCGTTTGCTCAGGCCGCTATTGCTGGCGTGCCTGCTTTGCACCACGATGCTTGCTCAAACTTCGCAACCCGCGCCGATGCCGCTCTGGCCGTCGGGTGCGCCCGGCGCAAAAGGCTCCGCGCCCGAAGACATTCCCAGCATCCAGCTTTATCAACCGCCCGCCGACAAAGCCACCGGAGCAGCCATCGTCGTTTGCCCCGGCGGCGGTTACGGCGCGCTCGCCGCGCACGAAGGCCACGATGTCGCCGTCTGGCTCAACAGCATCGGCGTCACTGCCGTCGTGTTGAAATACCGGCTGGGACGTTACGGCTATCGTCATCCGGCCATGCTCAACGACGCGCAACGCGCCATCCGCACTACGCGCGCCAAAGCCGCCGAATGGAAAATTGATCCGGCGCGCATCGGGATTATGGGCTTTTCCGCCGGAGGTCATTTGTCTTCCACAGCGGCCACACATTTCGACGCGGGCAATCCCAACGCGACCGACCCGATTGAAAAACAAAGCAGCCGCCCGGACGTGGCGATTCTTTGTTACCCGGTCATCACGTTGACCGATCCTTTCGCGCACGCCGGTTCACGTAAGAATCTGCTCGGCGACAATCCGCCGCAGGAATTGATTGACCTGCTCTCGAACGAAAAGCAGGTGACGGACAAAACGCCGCCGACCTTCCTCTTCCACACCGAAGACGACAAAGGCGTGCCGGTGGAAAACAGCCTGATGTTTGCCGCCGCGCTGCGCAAAGCCAAAGTGCCGTATGAAATTCACATCTACGAAACCGGACGGCACGGCGTCGGCCTGGCCAAAGACAATCCCGCGCTGAGTACGTGGCCGAAGCTGCTGGAAAACTGGCTGCGGGCGCGTAAGTTTTTGGAGCCGTCTCAACCTCGCACTTCGCAAGTCATCCCCAAAAAGAAACGCTCGGCAGAACTCGAAACATTGATCGAAGAACTGCGGTCGGCTCCCCCGGAGCTGGCCGCCAGTTCGATGATGAACATCGCCAAACTGTCGGAAGTCGAAAACGATTGGAAAGCCGAACTCTATGAAGAAGCGTTTCAACTCGCGGGCAGAGCGCAAAAGCCGGTTAAACTGAAAGGACTTCCAGACTCTGAAGCGGACACAAGAGCAGGCTATCTGGAAGATTCTTACTCCTACCTGAAGATGGACAGATTGTCTTTGCAAACCAACGCCATCAATCAATTGGTCGCGTTGAAGCCTGCCAAAGCGCGCGAGTTATGGAACGAAATGCAAAAACCGCCGCTACCCGTTCGGGAGTGCGAGGAAGGTCTGACCTACGACCTGACCAGTTTTTACGAGGTGATGCAATCCGTCGCCCAAAAGACGTTTTCCCCTGAAGAAGTTCAAAACGGAGAGCAGGTGCGATTCCTCGAACGACAACTCAACGCCCTGGCTTCGCCCGCGGAAATTCCATCCGCCGCAAACCTGATTGCCTCGCTTGAGATTCCATCAGACCAGTTGAACCTGCTGACCGACGCCTTATTGCGCGCGATGGAAAAGCTGGAGCCGGATGACCGCAACTTTTCCAGGTACGACGGAGAGGTTTTCGACTCCATGAATACCCTCGCCAAAAAGTGTGTTCAAAAAGGCTTGGGCAGCGTGGCGTTGATGGAATCACTTCGAGCCTTTCTGGTCAAGCATTTCAGCGCCGCACGCTGCGCGGACAATTACTCCCGGAAAGCTTTGCCAAACGCAGTCAAAGCATTCAACGCAATGTTGCAATCGCCGGAAAGACCGATTGCCTACCAAAACCTGAATTTGATCGCCGAAACCGAAATTACGCCGCTGAAGATTGAACCCGCCGCCGTTTACATTCGCTCCTGGGAAACGCCGCAAGCCCGAAGCGTGCTGGCAGGTCTGCGGGAGTTGCGCTTTGGCGAAACAGTGGAAAGGCAAATCGCCTTGAACAAAGAAGGCAAGCAAATTCAGCCCCTCTCGCTCGAAGCCAGAAAAACGCTCACCTGGCATCGCCATTTGAATGACTTCCTGCTGGAAGTGTCGAAGTGGAAACCGGAACACGAAAGGTCTGAAACGGATTATTTCAATCAGAAATGCGGAGTCTATTTTGTATTGGTTACACTGACGCCGCCCGGCGCTGACCGCGAAAGAACGTTGAGCGAATATACCGCCTATCTGAAACAGAATCGCCTGCAAACCGAAAGCTTCATCGAATGGTTTCGTAATGTGTACTTTCTGGTTCGATTCGGCAGCTTGCGGGAGTCCGGCGGAGAAGAAGCCGCGCGCCAATACCTGAATCTGGTGCTGGATTCCCTGCAAACTTCCGGCGACCAATCCTTGCAGATTTACGCCCGCGTTACCCGCCTGCTGGTCAACAACAAAATCGCCATTCAATAAGCCGCCGCGATTCAAAGCCGCCGTCTCGTCCAAACAAGCCTTTCGTTGTCGTCTTTCAAGCTCTCGCTTACAATCCGCCGCATCATGAAAACAACCCGTGTTCCGCTGTTTACGATTGTGGCGACAATCTGTCTGGCGTTGACTGTCCAGACCTCCGCGCAACGCAGGGGCCCGCAGGCTCCGGCCTATAACTATCCGCCGCAGTTGCTCGAAGAAATGAAACAGTTGCAGCAAGCCGCGCTCGCCAGCGATTACGCGCTGAAGCAGGTCGCGTTCATGTGCAACAACATCGGCCCGCGTTTGAGCGGCTCGCCGCAGGCCGCGCGCGCCGTCGAATATGTCGCCGACGAAATGCGCAAACTCGGTCTGGAAGTGCGGCTGGAAAAGGTGATGGTTCCGCATTGGGTGCGCGGCGTCGAAACCGGCGAGCTTGTGCAGTTTCCGGGAATGGCTGCGGGCACGACGCAAAAAGTAGTTTTGACGGCACTGGGCGGCAGCGTGGCCACGTCCGCCGAAGGAATGACTGCGCCGGTTGTCGTGGTCAACAACTTCGACGAACTCAACGCGCTCGGCGAAGCAAAGGTCAAAGGCAAGATCGTTTTATACAACGTCAAATTTGACGAGCAGCTTGCCGCGCAGGGCTTCGGCACAGAGGCTTACGGTCAGGCCGTGGCTTATCGCGGAGGCGGTGCCTCCGCAGCGGCCAAGCTTGGCGCAGTGGCGGCGCTGAATCGTTCGGCGGGCGGCAAGGCTTACCGTTTGCCGCACACTGGCGGAATGGGCTACGCCGACGGCGTGCCGAAAATCCCCGCCGCAGCCGTTGCCGCCGAAGACGCTGAAATGATCGCGCATCTGGCGGCGCAAGGCGAAGTGAAATTGAAACTGACACTGACGCCGCAAACGCTGCCCGACGCCGAAAGCGCCAACGTCATCGCCGATTTGAAAGGCTCTGAATTTCCCGATCAGATTGTCATTGTTTCCGGCCATCTGGATTCGTGGGATTTGGGAACCGGCGCGCTGGACGATGCCGCCGGTGTCGCCGTGGCCATGCAGGTTGCGAATCTGTGCAAACAGCTTGGCTTAAAGCCGAAGCGCACAATTCGCGTCATTGCCTGGATGAACGAGGAAAACGGATTGCGCGGCGGGACAACTTATTTTCAAAACCAGCGCAACAATCTGACCAACCACATCGCCGCCATCGAAAGTGATTTGGGCGCAGGCCATCCGACTGGCATTTCCGCCTTCGTCAAACCACAGGCCGTGCCGATGTTGCAACCGATTGCGAATCTTTTGCAGTCTTCAGGCGCGGGGCTGTTGCGAATTTCCAGCGGCCCTGTCGAAGCAGACATCAGCCCGCTGCAACAGGCAGGCGTGCCGGGCTTCGGGCCGATTCAGGACAACAGAACTTATTTCGATTATCACCACACGCCCGCCGACACTTTCGACAAAATCGTGCCGCGCGAACTGGCGGAAAACGCCGCAGTGATGGCCGTGCTGGCGTATGCAATTGCCGGCCTGCCCGAAACGCTGCCGCGGTAGACACTTCCGGCAAGCCGCCGGCTTGCCGAACACCTTTCAGGAGACTTTATGGAAGATCAAATTCAGAGCTTATTCCCAACCGTGCCGGACGTTTCGCGCCGGACGTTTTTCGTGACTTCCTTGACCGCAGGCTTTGCGCTGGCCGTGCAACCGGTTCAAGCGCAAACCCAAATCACCACGGACACCAACGGCCTGATGGCCGGCGAAGTCAGAATCCCGGTCAAAGGCGGCGAAATCCCCGCCTACCGCGCGATGCCGACCAAAGGCAAAAACTTCGCGGTGGTCTTGGTCGTGCAGGAAATTTTCGGCGTCCACGAACACATCAAAGACATCTGCCGCCGCTTCGCCAAACTTGGCTATCTGGCCATTGCGCCGGAGCTTTATGCGCGGCAAGGCGATGTTTCCAAAATCACCAACATCAACGAGATCATTCAAAAAGTCGTCTCGAAAGTCCCCGACGAACAAGTCATGGCCGACCTGGACGCGGCGGTCGCCTGGGCGAAAAAGAACGGCGGCGACACAAAAAAACTCGGCGTGACGGGCTTCTGCTGGGGCGGACGCATCACCTGGCTGTACGCCGCGCACAATCCAGGTTTGAAAGCAGGCGTTGCCTGGTATGGCAGTCTGGTTCCGCCGCCGCCCGAACGTGCCAATCCGCTGCAACCGAAAGCGCCGATTGAATTGGTCAAGGAGTTGAAAGCGCCCGTGCTGGGTTTGTACGGCGGCGCGGACACGGGCATTCCAAACAACACCGTCGAAAAAATGCAGGCGGCACTGAAGGAGGCCAACAAACCTTCGGAAATCATTCTCTACCCGGAAACGCCGCACGGCTTCCACGCCGACTACCGTCCCAGCTACCGCAAAGACAAAGCACAAGACGGCTGGGCAAAACTGCTGGCGTGGTTCAAAAAGAACGGCGTCGCTTAACTGAAACTAGCTCAGCCACAGAGAACACCGAGGACTCAGAGAAAGGTATATGAGCGTCTCTGAGTCCTCGGTGTTCTCTGTGGCCAGACTTTCTCGGTGCGGTTTAAATCATCAAGCTTATGCCATACCTTCAAAAACTCACGGGCGCGCAGCCGATCAAACTGCGTGACTTCAATCCTGAATTCGATGCCGGATTGAACAAACAACAAGGCGAAGAAAAGCTGCGACATTTGAGCGACGAACTGACTCGACAGCAGGAACTGCTTTATGCCGCCGGGCAACATTCGGTGTTGATCGTGCTGCAAGGCCGCGACACTTCGGGCAAGGACGGCACGATCAAAGCGGTGATGGGGCCGCTGAATTCGCTGGGCTGTCAGGTGGCCTCGTTCAAGGTGCCGACCGAAAAAGAATTGGCGCACGATTTTCTCTGGCGCATTCATCAGCAAACTCCCGGCAAAGGTGAGATCACCATCTTCAACCGCTCGCATTACGAGGACGTGCTGGTGGTGCGCGTTCACAAGATCGTACCGGACAAGGTCTGGCGGTCGCGTTATGTTCACATCAATGACTTTGAAAAACTGCTGACCGAATCGGGAACCATTGTCTTGAAGTTCTACCTGCACATCAGCAAAGACGAACAGGAACAGCGGCTGCTGGAACGCGCGGAAAACCCGGAAAAATACTGGAAGCTATCGGCCGGCGACTGGAAGGAACGCGAGCATTGGAACGATTACACACGAGCCTATGAAGACGCGCTCAATCAATGCAGCACACCGCACGCGCCGTGGTTCGTCGTTCCGGCCAACAAAAAATGGTTTCGCAATCTGGCCGTGGCTGAAACCATCGTCAACGCTTTGAAACCTTACGAAAAGCAATGGCGACAGCGTTTAGAAGCCATCGGGCAAGCTGAAAAAGCCCGAATTGACGAGTATCGCAGCGCCCGAAGCGTCGGTTGACAAACATTTGACCAAACCTATAATTACGCACTTTGTCGCCGCCGGGGGAAATATGAACATCTCGCTATTTCGGTTACCTGCTGATGGTCTTGCGTTCTTTCATCAGTATTCACCAGACGAGCTTGATACAAAGGGACATGAGTTCGAGTTGGAAACACCGCCACTGGTCAAGGGCCGTGTGGATCGCGTGGGAATGGATATGCGGGTGCGCGGTGAAGTAAAAACGAAACTGATCGCCACCTGCGACCGCTGTTTAAACGAAATAACAATTCCGATTGCAGCGCCGTTTGACCTTATTTATCTGCCGGAAGATCCGGGCGCAGGACAAACAGGCGAAACCGAACTGCACGACCGCGACTTGGATCTGGCGGTTTACGAAAACGATCAAATCAATCTGGACGATCTGGTCCTCGAACAATTGGAATTGAATCTTCCGGCGCGTGTGTTATGCCGTGAAGACTGCAAAGGGCTTTGCTCCGAATGCGGCACGGATTTGAACGCCGAACAATGCCGCTGCGAAAAGCCGATTGATCCGCGCTGGCAGGCGCTGGCAGATCTGAAAAAGGCGGAGCAGGAAGAAAACTAAGCAACTTTATCTTTTGTAATTCTGGAGAATTGTCATGCCGAATCCGAAACGACGTCACTCGAAATCACGCAGCCGCAAGCGCCGCACGCACGACTCCCTGAGCCGTACGCAACTGGCAAACTGTTCCAACTGCGGCAACAAAAAACTGCCTCATCGCGTTTGCCCGCGCTGTGGTTTTTATGACGGGCGCGTGATTATTAAGGTCAAAGAACAACTGTAACGAAATGGAAAGGTGAATGATGTTGACGGTCGCGTCCATCATTCACCTTTCGTTTGTCTACCGGCTGCACTCGCATCCTTTTATAATATTCCCGCTTGGCCTCCATGCTCACCACTATCGCCGTTGACGCCATGGGCGGAGACAACGCTCCCGCAGTGGAAGTCGAAGGTGCCATCCAGGCCGCGCATGATTTGCGTGTCCGTATCTTATTGGTCGGACGCGAGGAAGAGATTCGCGCGGAATTGGAGCGACAGGGCGTCCCGTATCCACGCAAACAGCGCCTACACATCGAAATCGTCAATGCCACAGAAGTTATCGCCATGGGTGATCCAGTCGCGCAATCCGTCCGCCGCAAACGCGATTCTTCGATTCGCGTGGCCGCGCGTCTGGTTCGGGAAGGCAAAGCGCACGGATTGGTCAGCGCGGGAAACACCGGCGCAGTGATGGCGACTTCCGTCCTTGTAATGGGTACGCTGCCTTCGGTGGATCGCCCTGCGCTGGCAGGCATCTTCCCTACCCTGAAAGGCAATGGAACCGTTTTGCTGGATGTCGGCGCAAACGCCGAATGCAAGCCTGAGCATCTGCAACAATTCGCCATCATGGGTTCAATTTATTCGCGCTCGATTCTGGGCGTTCGCACCCCGCGCGTAGGGTTGATGAGCATCGGCGAGGAAGACATCAAGGGCAACGACCTGACCAAGGAAACCCTGCACCTAATGAAAGAAGCGCCGATCAACTTCATCGGCAACGTTGAAGGTCGGGACATTTTCACAGGCGATGTGGACGTGATCGTCAGCGACGGTTTCACCGGCAATGTCATTTTGAAAACCAGCGAAGGTTTGGTCGAAGCAATTATGGGTTTGCTGAAAACCGAACTCGGTCAAACCCTGCTGACGCAAACCGGCGCGATTTTGTCGCGACAAGCGTTTCGCAGCGTCAAAAAACGGCTGGATTATTCGGAATTCGGCGGCGCACCGCTGCTCGGTTGCAAACAGATGTCGGTCATTTGCCACGGAAGTTCGACGCCCAAAGCGATTCGCAACGCTATTCGCGTGGCCAAAGAGTTTTACAAAGCCGATTTGGGCGAACGGATCGAAAGCGAAATCAGCGAGATGATGCTGAAATAGGTTTATGAGCAAACTTGCCTTCATATTTCCCGGTCA
>CAZRXE010000591.1:0-11102 GCA_964603695.1 uncultured Heliomicrobium sp. | reverse complement strand
GTGCCTCGCAAATGCGTCACAAGTAAACCAGCGAGATTGGCGCTAATGTCGGCGTGTTCGTCGCTTTCGCCGGCCATCAGGATCAAATGCCCGTCCAGGTATTCGTGGCGTTCGTCGGAGTTGCGCTCGAATTCCAGATATTCTTCTTCGCTAAAAACAAATCGCGCTTGTGCGGTTGCCATTGCGGAACCTCCTGTTAAAACTCTGTGACCAGCGAACTGTAACGCGATTCAAAACGCCTCGCCATCCACAAACAGACTTCCCACAAATCCGTCACCGGCTGTCGCGTGTACGGCAACGTAGGCATGTAATTCGGCGGGCCGAATTCCGGGTTGAAGGTGAAGTATTCGGCTCCGGCTCGCAGCCGCGTGCGAACGATTTCGTCCCACCAGGCGTCGTGCGCGGCCAGTTGCGCGGCCCATTCCGGCGCGCGCGGATCGTTGACCTGCGGGCCTTCTTCGTGGCCGACGCGACCGTGCAAATGGCGCGCGCGCGAAATGCAAAGCGCCATGTCCTCGGTTTGATCTTCCAGCAGACTTTCGCAAACGTTGGCGAAGTGGCTGAAATCCGCGTTGATGTATAGCTCCGGGAATTCGCGTAGCAATCGCGCCGTAGCCGCAGGCGTGAACATCGGGCGGCCACGATGTGTTTCGTGATTGACCTGTAAGTCGATGCGGCGTTCGGTTTCCAGCGCTTCGGCAAAAAACTCTTTTTGCAGCTCGAACGGCCACCAACCCTTTCCGCCGTGAACCGTGATTTGCAGCGGTTCCAGGCTGCGTGCCGCTTCGATTTTGGCGCGGAACGAGGCGAAATGATCCGGCGGTTCGGTAATCACCATCGCCACGAATTCCAGATGATATTCGCTGAGCAGGCGCAGAAACTCCGGCAATTGATCTTCGCCCGGCACTTGCGCTTCGATGGCGACATACCCGGCTTCGGCAATACGGCGGACTTTTTCCGCCAACGTGCCTTCCATTCCCCACAGACTTTTGACCAGTTTCAGTTTCATCACTTTCCCTTAAACGGTCTCGGCCACCGCTTCCTTTTTCTCTTTCGTTAGGTAAAACGCGATGAACATGCCAACCACGGCCAGCGCCGCAATCAACAAGCCCATTTTCAAATCCACCCATTTCGACGGCATATAAATAATCAGCACGCCGACCAGCATCACCGACGAAGCAATCAGTTTGTCGCCGATGTTCCGTTCCTTGAACACCAGCCAGCCCAGCAGGACGATCAAAATGATGCCGGCGCGTTTGATGCTGATGGTGATGACCACATCAATGTAGTTGTGCGAAGACAATTGAAAGATCAAGGCCACGGCTTCCAGCGTACCGGCCAGCGCCGCCCAAAACGGAACTGAGCGAATGACTTTGCCGGCATCGGCTTTGCGCGCCAACAGCATCAGCGTGAAAAAGACGCACATCCCCGCGCCGAACGCGCAGGATTGCGTGAAGGCGTCGGTCATCGTCACCAGCTTTTTATCAATCGGATTGGTGATGGAATTGATGAAGCCGACCAGCAGCATGTAAAAACAACCGCGTTCGCGCCAGACGGCTTTGATCGGTTCCAGCCAGCCGCGGGCGAACAGCGTCCGATGCATCGCGAACGAACCGATGAAAATCAAGACAATGCCGACCAGTTTTTCCACCGGCGGCATTTCGCCCAGCATGATCTGTCCCGTGAAAATCAAAAACACCGGCGTGAAGGAGATGTACGGCATGCACATCGAAATCGGCGTCACCTGCATGGCGCGAAAGTAAAGCAGCGTCGAGAAAGCAACCAGCAGAACTTCGATGGCCAGATAAATCGAATACGTCGGCAACGGCCCCAGCACCAAACCATCAATGCCGAACAGCTCTCCGCCGGCGTCGCGAAAATGCGGCGTGGTTCCCAGCAGCGCGCGTCCTCCCAAAGCAATGACGAACGCGATTCCGGCAAATAATCGAATCCAAAACGTCGAGGCAATCAGTTCGTGATGATCCACCACTTTTTTCGCGGAAACATCCTTGACGACGTTGCTGATGGAAGTCGCACCGGCCATCAGCAAGCCGATGGTTGAAAGAGTTTGGGCCATTGTGTAGCGAGTTGTTCCTTGTTGGTGAAGTGTGCGTTTGAAGGCGCGGCGCATCTTACGGCATGGCGGCGCGAACTGACCAGCGCGCGAGACAGAATCCGGCCTCGTTGCTATACTGCGCGCCGCTTCAATATCCAACATCACTTTTACATTCAAATCGGAGGAAGTTCGTGACCGCACCAAGTATCCGCACGACCGTCGTCGGCTCTTATCCTGTTCCCGAATGGCTGATTGCATTGCCCAGTCAACAAGCGTTGATTGACGCCACCAAAGTTGTTTTCAAGATTCAAGAACTCGCCGGCATTGATGTCATCGCCGACGGCGAACTGTACCGTTGGGATGTCAATCATCCGGACACCAACGGCATGATCGAATACTTCATCCGCCCGATGGACGGCATCCGTTCGCGCGTCACGCGCTCGGACGTGGAAGAGTTTCGCCGGTTGGAAGGCATGGGATTTCGCGCCGCGCCCGCCGGCGTGGTCGAAGGCGTGATCGGCGAAGGCACATTGAGCTTGGGCGAAGATTACCGCCGCGCCCGCGCCTGCACCACGCACCCGATGAAGTTCACCCTGACCGGCCCGCATATGCTCAGCAAAACGCTGATGGATCATCATTACGGCAACCTGCCCGATCTGGCGCTGGCCATTGGACACGCGCTCGCTCATCAAGTCGCCGAAATTGACAGCGAAGTCATTCAAATTGACGAAGCCAACATCACCGGCCACGCAGACGAAGCCGAATGGGCCGCCGCCGCCATCAACGTCGTGCTTGACGCCGCCACCCGCGCCAAAGAAAAAGGCGTTCACATGTGCTTCGGCAATTACGGCGGCCAATCCATCCAACGCGGAACCTGGCAAAAGCTGATCGGTTTCATCAACCGGCTGCATTGCGACCACGTGCTGCTGGAAATGGCCTTTCGCGGTTACGACGAATTGCAATACTTCAAAGACGAACTCGATCCGCGCATCGGCATAGGCCTGGGCGTGGTGGACATCAAGGTCAACACCGTCGAATCGCCGGAAGAAATCGCCCGCCGCATTGAGACCGCCGCGAAAATCGCCGGCGAAGGCCGCATCACCTGGGTCAATCCCGACTGCGGTTTCTGGATGAACAAACGCTCCATCGCCGACCGCAAAATCGCCGCGCTGGTCAAAGGTCGCGATTTGTATCTGGGGCGAAGCTGAAACTACATCAAGGAAGCATAGACAGGATTCACAGGATTTTTCTTCAGGATTGACAGAATGTTTTTCAGCCATTGTTTTTGCTGATCCTGTAAATCCTGTCATCAAATCCTGGTAATCCTGTCAACATGCCGGACTGTTTTGATTGCCTGCTTATGAACTCACGAACTCGCTTGCTGCTGTTGGTTGTGCTGCTGGTCGCGCTGTTTCCGCAATTGAAAACCGCCGCGTCGCAAACGTCCGCGCCGGTTTACGTCACGCTCTGGTTCGACACGGAAGATTACGTTCTGCCGCAAAGCGATAATGCCGCCAAACGGCTGGCTGAAATGCTGACGCGAATGGGCGTCAAGGCCACGTTCAAAATTGTCGGCGAAAAAGCGCGCGTTCTGGAACAGCGTGGCCGCAAGGATGTGATCGCCGCGCTGAAAAAACACGAGATCGGCTATCACTCCAATCTGCACAGCGGCCAGCCGACGCCTGCCGTTTATTTGCAGCACGCCGGCTGGGAAGACGGCAGCGCGGAATTTTATCGCCGCGAAGTGCAGGGCGTCCGCGACATCGAACGCATTTTCGGCGTCACGCCCATTTGTTACGGCCAGCCCGGAAGTTCGTGGGGGCCGCAAAGTTACCCGGCGCTCAAAAAAATGGGCGTTTCGATGTATCTGGACGAAGCCAATCAGGTCGGCATCAACGAGCAGCCGTTTTATTACGGCGGGATGCTGAACGTCTTCAAAATGCGTTCGACCGTCGTGCGCATGGATTTGGGCAAAGCCGACAACCTGACAACAGCGCAGGCGAAGTTTCAGCAAACGGCGGAAAAACTGCGCCGGCAAGGCGGCGGAACAATCAGCATTTACTACCACCCGTGCGAGTTCATCCATCGCGAATTCTGGGACGGCGTCAATTTTCGTCACGGAGCCAATCCGCCGCGCAGCGAATGGAAGCTGCCACCCGTGCAAACTGCCGAAGAAATCGAACGCAACTTTCGCGACTTCGAGCAATACGTGCAGTTCATTCAAAAACAATCCGGCGTTCGCTTCGTGCATTGCGCGGATTTGATGAAGCTTTACGAAGACCGCGCTCTGACATTCAACTTCACGCCCAAGGAAATCGCCGCCATTGCCGAAGCCGTGCAAAAAGAAATCGGCTTTCAACAGATGAACGGCTTCATGTTATCGGCGGCGGATGGTTTCAGCCTGCTGACCGAAGCTTATCTTTCAATGCTCGACGGGAAACGACAGCCGTTGAAACTGAAACCGCTTTACGGCCCGGCACGGACGTTTTCGCCTTCGGTCGGCGGCGGAAAACCGGCAACCGTTCGGCTGATAGAGTTTTCCGAAACGGTGCGCGATGTGGCGCGCTTTCTTCAAGCGCACGGTCGAATGCCTGACGAAATCTGGATCGGCGCGCAAAGCATTTCGCCGCAGGATTATCTGGCCACGCTCGGCGCGGTAATCGAACACTGGAAAGGTGACGACGGAAATTCGATGGTCACATTGCGCGCGGCGAAATTCATCGCGGATGCTCACGTTGCCGAAGACTCGCCGAGGCTTTGGGGCTGGGTGATTTTTCCTGAAGGTTTTCACGCGCCGAAGATCATGGAAATGGCGCGTTTGCAGGCTTGGACGTTGAAACCGGCAGTGTTGTCACAATGAGTCTGTTCTCCGACAAGGGGAAACCCCTGTGCTAAAATCACGACAATCAAGCGCCGATCTCTAAAAGACAGGAAGAATTTTATGACTGACCAGGAAATGAAAGATTTAGTTGAGAAGATTATTCAGACTCAAGCCGAAACTGCCGAGCAGATGAAAAAAACTGACCGCCGAATGGCTGAAACAGACAGGCAAATAAAACAAGTCAGCAAGCAACTTGGCGAGATCGGCAACAAGTTCGGCAGCTTCACCGAAGGAATGGCCTTTCCTTCGATGGAAAAAATCTTGCGCGAAGAATTTGGGATGAACGACATCTCGCATCGGCACAAAGCCATTCGCAATGGCTCTTCGCTTGAAATTGACGTTCTTGCGATGAACAACACCGGCGCGCGTGACGAAATTTATCTGGTCGAGGTCAAGAGCCGTTTAACCGATGACGCGATCAAACAGGTGCAAAAAAGGATTGCCGACTTTCCGCATTTTTTCCCCAATCTGGCTGACCGCAAAATTTACGGAATCATTGCCGCTGTGGATATTCCCGACAATCTGCGCGCCGAAGTCTTGAAGCAGGGCTTTTATCTCGCGCGCATCAGCGAGGACACATTCAAACTGAAAGTCCCGCGCGATTTCACCCCCAAAGCCTTTGGCCCGGCGGCGGAAACCAACGGCCATTCCAACGGCCACACCAAAACCAAAAAGAAAAAACCTCGCAGCAAATAATCATTCGCCGGAGAAAACTTCATGCGACCATCTTTCCCTCGTCTCGCACTTCTCATTCTTTCACTCTTCATCGCCGCAACCGCCAACGCGCAAACCTTAAAAAGCGAATACCTGAACTGGATCAAAACTGCCGCCGATGCCGGCTGGGCGGATCACGCGGCCAGCATCGAACGCTGGAAAAAGGCCCCGAACCATCACGAACTCTGGGGCTACGATTCGCCGGGCGGGCCGATTTATCTGGCGGATTTGCTTGGCTATCTCTATCAGGAAACCAAAGACCGTTCGTATGCCGAAAAGGCACGCGACATTCTGGCCGGTTACGGCGATTTGCGCGAAATTTACTCAAAGGAAATGGCCGCCAAGCGCGTTGAGTATTCCGAAGGCGTTCCGGCCATTTCCAACTTCTTCATCATGCCGCCGTATTCGCGGGCGTATATGCGAATTCGCGAAAGCGGCGTGCTGGACGCCAAAGCCAAAGCCAAGATCGAAGAGGCGCTGGCCGGCAGTCTGGATTTCATTTTCCGCTTTCCCGAATGGGGCGCGCACAACCGCGCGATGTTGCGGGCGGAAAGTCTGGCTTATGGCGCGGTCGCGCTCGCTCAACATCCGCGCGCGGCCAAGTGGAAACAACTGGCCGCAACGCTGGCCGCCGATAGTTTGAAACAGTGGGAAATCGAAGACGCCACCGGCTATCACGGCGTCTGGCTCTACGCGTTGTTTTCTTACGCGGACATTAGCAAACGCGACGACGTGCTGCTATCGCCAATAGTTCGGTATTACCTGGATTACTTCGTTCAACTGTTGACGCCGCACGGCAATCTGGCGGACTTCGGCGATTCGCACTGGAACGGCGGGATGGAACGCTTCGTGCCGGTTTATGAAAAAGCCGCGACGCTCTTTCGCAACCCGCAATACAAATATCTGGCGCAGGAATTGACGCGCCGGATGTTGGAGCGAATGGCGAAGGCAAATAACCTGACCGACCTTGCCAAAATAAACATCAGCGCTGGCATCGGTTCGCCCTTCGCCGATGCGCATCGCTGGGCGGACGATTCGGTCAAGGCGCTGGCACCGACGGGCGGCAGTCAGGAAGTGCTGGAAGATTTGATCGGCAAAAAATTCGTCTTCCGCAACGGCTGGCAGCGCGACAGCACTTTTATGTTGCTGAACTATCGCGACGAAGGCGACGGCGGGCGAATGGGGCGCGACTTTTTGCGGCAGACCTTGTCTGTCGAAGAAGAAAAAATGCATCACGGCCACGCCGATGAAAATTCAATTTCGCTGTTGATGAGCGGTGGTTCCGTGTTGCTGCACGACGGCGGCTATCGCCCGGATTTGCCCAGCGGACAATACGGCGCTTGGCGCGCGGATTACTTTCACAACCGCGTCGTCGTCCGCAAAGACAAGCGCGACAAAACGCAAAACGTTTATGAATTCCTGCGCGGTTCGGGCAATTACCGCCACGTCCGCACGCAAAAAATAGACTTCCTGAACTTCAAGGACGTGGATGTCAGCCGCTCGCGCGTGGTGGATGACGAACTCGGTTACGAATGGGATCGAGTTGTGACCTGGGTCAAGGAGAAAGACTTTTTCGTAGTCGTGGACGGCATCCGCGCGCTGCGCAACGATTACTTTACCTTCACCAACCTTTGGCACACGCAACAGATTCACAGTCAGGAGAAGCAAACGTTCGACACCGGCGTGGACAAGATTCAAACCGACGTGTTGCCGGCGAACAAACGCTTGTTGATTCACTTCCCGGAAAACACTTTCGGCAAACAGATTGGGACGTTCGGCATTTCGCGGCATTACCAGGATGAAACGGCGATTTACCAGACGGTTTCCAACCTCTACAAAGCCGGCGATTACGAATACTTCGTGACCATTCTGATTCCGCACAACTCCGGCGAAGATGCGCGCGGCAAGTTGCAACAGTTTCGCTTGCTGGAAGTGGACAAGTCCGGCCAGGCCATCGGACTGGAAATCAACGATGGCGCGGAAAAGTCCGTCCTCTGCATCAAGCTCGATCTGGAAATGGATTTGGCGCGCGAGCAAGTGGGGCCGCGCTACGTCTACAACCTGGGCAAAGTGCGGTACGGCGATTTCGAGACGGATGCCTCGTATCTGTTCGCCAAAGTGAAAGGCGATGAAGTGTCTTATTCCGCCGCGACGATGACCAAAATTCGGTTTCGCAATCAGCCGCTGCTGGAAGCCAAAGCCAATACCTTCGGCTTGCAACTGGACGGCGCTCCGGCGCGGACAGGCTTTGCGAAATGGCGTTTTTGGGAAGACACGGTCAGGCTGCCATAGCCTGACCGCATCGCTTGTCGCCTTTGAACCGCTAAGCTAGCATTGCGCTCGTTCATCACCATTTTTTTCCAAGGGAGGAAATTCAAGATGTCCGCAACGGCTGAAATCGCACGGCAAGAAGTCGCAGCACGGCCTCCGGTTCGAGTGATTGACCCGGAAAAACAATTCGAGTACGTCAACGGTCACGTGGAGGTGAAGGAAATGGGTGGCGCAAGACACGGTCGCATTGGAGTGAAGCTAATTTCGCGAATGGACGCCTATATTGAAAAACAGAATCTTGGTGCTGTTTACGGTCCGGACACCACATTCACCATTGGCGGGCGGGAACGAATGCCGGATGTTTCTTTCGTCTCCGCCAATCGCATTCCGCCGGAAGGCGATCCGGTCGGCATTTGGACGATAGCGCCCGACCTGGCGGTCGAGATCACTTCGCCCAACGATTTGCACGAAGAAGTGGAGGCAAAAATTCGCGCCTATTTTGCCTCCGGTGTCCGGCAAGTCTGGCAAGTCTCGCCGCAATTTCAGACGGTCACGATCTACGACTCCCCGACGAAATCAATCATCCTTCAATCCGGCGACGAGTTGACCAGCCCGAATTTGCTGCCTGGGTTTCGCTGCCCGGTCGAGGCGATTTTTCAACCTGCGGTTCACGCTTGAAAAGCAGTCCCGGAGTCATCTACGCAACCATATTCAGCAGCATGCCCATCACCTTACGCACCGCCGCCCCGGAAGACGAAGCTTTTCTTTACAACCTCTACGCCGGCACGCGCGCCGAAGAACTGGCCGCCTGGGGCTGGGATGCCGCGCAGCAACAAGCGTTTTTGAGCTTGCAGTTTCGCGGGCAGCAAGCGCATTACGCGCAGTACCCGAATCCTGACCACCGCATCATTCTCGATGAAACACAGCCGATTGGACGCTTGCTGATTTCGCGGATGGAAAAGGAAATTCGGCTCGTGGACATCGCGCTGTTGCCCGAACATCGCGGGCAAGGGATCGGCGCAAAACTGATTCGGGAATTACTGGACGAAGCCGCGCAAAACGGTAAAGTCGTCCGGCTACACGTCGAAAAGTTCAATCCCGCGCAACGGCTTTACCAGCGGCTGGGATTTGAAATCGCCGGCGACGCGCAAACGCATTACTTGATGGAATGGAAATCACCAACAGGAGAAAACTAAATGTCCGACGCAAGCTTGGATTTATTGCATTACGAAGATTACGCACCGCACATCAACTCGAAGTTCACGGCGCAGTTCGCCAACGGCGCAACGCTGGATTTGGAATTGGCCAACGTCGAAGATAAATCGCCTTCCCCGCGCCAGGAACAGTTCATTCTGACCTTTCGCGGGCCGCTGAACGGCCCGCGCGAACAGCAGATTTTCAATCTGCATCACGAACGACTCGGCAGCGGGATCCTGTTCCTGGTTCCGATTGGAATGGACGCGAACGGCCTGACTTACGAAGCCGTGTTTAATCGTCCCAAACAGACTTCATAAAACCTGCGCACGAAACAATTGAAACAATCCGTAACCATCGCCGCTCCTGGCTTTCAGGGCTATGTCGCGCACGAATTCTTTCCCAAACGCGATCCGCTCAAATCCCTGCGCGAAGCGGCGACGTTGTTCGATGTTTAAATAGGCATTGATCGTGTAACCACAACAGTTACGGCGCGAAGTACCCTGACACATCCACAATCAAATGTGTCTGCAATTGTGTGTATATGTTGAATGCGCCGTCACTGCTGCCCAACCCAACCGTGAAATGCCGGTTAAGAACCTGACCGTTGCCGAAGTTCGAGGTCGCAACCAAGGGTCTTGTAGCACCACTCGGCCAGAAGGTCAGAAAACCGCCATTTGTAGGGACTACTGTTGCATTCCCGACAATCGCGAGCGCCATATTTGCAACCATCTCTCCACCGCAGGAACCGCGCGCAAACTGAGTCCGTGTGCTGCCCGCTGCTAATGCCTCCCCTGGCGCAGAACAGCCGCTGAGTCCAGGCCGTGTTTCCAGCAACCGAACCGGTTTCGGCAAAGGATAGAAGAGCAATCCAGTGCCGTTCACATCCGAAGCCTCGGTGCTGTAATACCCCAGCACATCAACAATCAAATGCGTTTGCGTGGTCGGATAGATTTTGAACGCTCCCGCTGAAGACAGTCCAACTGTGAATGGTGCATTCATCACCTGTCCCGACAAATAGTTCGAGCTTGCCACCAAAGGTCTTGTAGCATCCGCCGGGAAAAGCGTCAGGAATTGGCCGCCTGTCCCGCCCGGCTCCACTGTCGTTGCATTGCCGACAATAGCGGCGGCGGCTGGTGGAATTGTCACACCGTCGCAGGTCAAGCGAGCGCCGAGCATGGTGTCCGCGTTGCCCGGCAGCGGTGCGCCCGGCGTGTTGCAGCCGCCAAGGCCGGCCCGTGTTTCCAACAACCGAATAGGTTTCGGTAACGGATGGAAATACAATCCGCCCGCGCCCGGCGGTGCATAATAGCCTGTGACATCCACCACCACGTCCGTTGAGTTCAGAGCAAAAATTTTGAAGGCTCCGTCATTGCCCAGACCGACCGTGAAGACGTTGTTGATGATTTCGTTCGGCGCGTAGTTGGTGTTGGCAACCACTGGTTGCGCGGCGTTGCTGGGGTAAAGCGTCAAGTAACCGCCGTCGGAATTTACCGTGGTGATGTTTCCGGTAATGGCCGCCGCATTCGATGGAATCGTCAAACCACCGCACTCCCCACGCGCCGGTTGTGATGGCGAAGTGCCCCCCGCAATTGGTGCGCCCGGTGTATAGCAAGCAGCCTGTCCCGCCCGCGTATCCAGCAATCGCACCGGATGCGACAAGGGATAAAACTGCAACGGCGCTCCTTGCGTTGCTGCCAGATCAACCGCCGCTTTCACATCCAATCGGCCGTATCCATAAACGTTGTTGGGAATGCCCGTACTGCCGCAACCACCGTCGGTGACGTGCGACGCTGAATCGCTGAAAATGGCTTCAGTACTGGCGACCAAACGACGATAAGCAGGCCGCGCCGCCCACAGTAGCGCGACCGCTCCTGCGGTATGTGCCGCCGCCATCGAAGTCCCGCTGAAGATTTCGTAAGCAGTGTTATCCGTTCCCCGTACAGCAGAGCGAACGAAAACGCCCGGCGCGGTGATGTCCGGCTT
>CAZRXE010000590.1:0-3317 GCA_964603695.1 uncultured Heliomicrobium sp. | reverse complement strand
CAGGTTTCCGCACAGACCAGCGATTTCTGAGGCACGGTCGCCGAGGCGCGGCGCGATTTCGAGCAGCAGTTTGACGGCATCTTCCGGCGGCAAGGCATCTAGGCTTTTGACCTTCAAGCCGGACAGGGTGAAATGAAAGCGCGACGTGAACAGCAACAAACAATCCGGCGGAGGCAACAACCGCTCGATCTGCGTTTCGTCGCGCGCGTTGTCCATCAACAGCAACACGCGCTGCCCATCAAGTACCGACGGATACAGCCCGCGCAGCTCCTGAAAACTTTTCAGCAACATCGCCGTCGAATGCTAAGCGCGAATGACATGCCTCAAGGCATCGGCGGCAGGCAGCGGCGTCGGGTCGGGGCCTTTCAAGTCGAGAAAGAATTGCGCGTCGGGATACCGAGCTTTGAGTTGCGCCGCGAGTTTGAGCGCGAGCGTGGTTTGGTGCTTCCAGTCGCTGAATCCTTTTCCTTGCTCATTGGATTACTTTGTTTGTTGCCCATCACGAAATTGCCTTGCACTCCGCCGGTGAATACAACATTGCCCTGAGCATTATCGCCAAAGGCGATGCCGCCGTGGGCAGCAATGACTTGGCTGTCGGAGGCTTCTTTGGCTTTGTTGTAGAGTTGCTCGACTTCAGCAACGAAGGATGAATCCTCGCTGAGAAGTTCAGGGCAAACGCATTATAGGTAGTTGCAGTCATTAACATCCTGACACCGCAGTAATGTCAATGACTGCAACTACCTATAATGCGTTTGCCCTGGTTCGTAAGCTCGCTCATGACTTGTTACAACAAGAGAAGAAGCTTAAACGCGGCGTCAAAACCAAACGGTTCCTGGCGGCACTGGATGAAGCTTATTTGATAAAGGTTCTTAGCCTCAACCCCGGTGATCCCTGAATTTATAATGCGTTTGCCCTAGCCAAGCTTCAGGTCGAGGCCGCAGGCGCTCAGCACGTCACTGGAAATAATGGTTTCATTGCGCTCCGCGCCGGTGGAAACAAACGCGAATGGCGCGCCGGATAGCTCGGACAAACGACTGATGTACTCTTTGGCGCGCGCGGGTAACTCGTCAAAGTTGGAAATGCCCGCAGTCTTTGATTTCCAACCGGGCATGGTTTCGTAAACCGGTTGGGCGGCATTCATTTGGTCAGCGTCGTAAGGTACTTGTTCCGTTACCTGGCCGTTTATCTTGTAAGCCACGCAGATGTTGATTTCGTCCAGTTCATCCAGCACGTCCAGTTTTGTTAGTGCCAATGCGTTCAGCCCGTTGACCATCACGGCGTAACGCGCGATGACGGCGTCGAACCAGCCTGTCCGGCGCGGGCGTCCGGTCGAAGCGCCGTATTCGCCGCCTTTGGCGCGAATGGCTTCGCCCAGATCATTGGTTAATTCAGTCGGAAACGGGCCACCGCCGACGCGCGTGGTGTAAGCCTTGATGACGCCGATAGTGGCGTTAATGGCCGAAGGCGGAACTCCAGTGCCGGTGCAGGCTCCACCAACAGCGGAGCTGGACGAAGTAACAAACGGGTACGTGCCGTGGTCAATGTCGAGCATCACGGCTTGCGCGCCTTCGAGTAACAAAGACTTACCTTGCCGAGTAGCTTGATTCAGGAAATAGGTAGTATCGGTAACGTGCGGCGCGAGTAACTCGCTCCAGCGCAGACCGTCTTCGACTAACTGTTTGGCGTCCACCGGTTCGCCGCCGAGCATTTGCAACAGGCGGTTGGCTTGTTCGGCGTTGTGCGCCAGTTTTTCAACCAGGCCGGCAGGGTTGGCGAGGTCTCCGGCGCGAATACCTCGGCGGGCCATTTTTTCTTCGTAGGCGGGGCCGATGCCGCGCATCGTGGTTCCGACGGCGTTGCCGCCGCGACCCGCTTCGATGGCGCGGTCGAGCGCGACGTGATGCGGCAGGATCAAATGCGCGCGGTTGCTGATGAGCAGGTTCGCGGCGGTGACTTCTACGTCTTTAGCGCGCAGTTCGTCAATTTCGGTCAGCAGCGCCTGCGGATGCACGACCACGCCGTTGCCGATGACGCAGGTTTTGCCCGCGTGCGTAATGCCGGAAGGAATCAGGTGCAGAACGAATTTTTGATCCACACCGTCGCGGCGGATGATGACAGTGTGACCGGCGTTGTGACCGCCTTGATAACGGGCGACGATGTCGAAATGCGGCGCAATCAGGTCAACGATCTTGCCTTTGCCTTCGTCGCCCCACTGCGCTCCGATGATTGCGAGGTTCATGTTATTCGGTAATCTCTCAGTGCTTCTTGTTTTCCAGAAACTTTTCCACCGACACCGCCGCCTGCACGCCGTCGGCGACAACATTGGCCAGTTGATAAATCGGTCTGACGCAAAGATCACCCGCCGCATACAGACCCGGCACTTTGGTTTCCATCAATTCATTGACGCGGACGCGGCCTTCGCTGTCGAGGTCAACCAAATCTTTGACCAAACCTGAATTCGGCAGCCAGCCGATGAAGACGAATACGGCTTTGACCGGAAAATCATCCGTTTCGCCGGTTTGCAGGTTGCGGACGCGAATGCCTTCGACTTCCGCTTCGCCGTAAATTTCTTCGACGCCGGAGTTCCAGACCGGCGTGACTTTGGGGTTGTGCAGGTATTCTTCGATCAGGATTTTTTGCGCCGTGAAATGGTCGCGGCGGTGAATGGATTTGATTTCAGTGGCGTAGCGCGTCAGGAACGCGCCTTCTTCAACGGCGGAATTGCCGCCGCCGACCACTGCCATCGGCATGTTTTTGAAAAACGCGCCATCGCAGGTTCCGCAAACGCTCACACCTCGTCCCCAGAATTTGTCGTAGCCGGGGACTTCCAATCGGCGCGGATGGCGGCCCATCGCCAGAATGACGGTTTTGGAAGTGACCGTGCTGCCGTCGGCGATTTCAATGGTGAAAGTTCCGTCTTCGTTGACTTTCAACGCATCCGCGCCCGCGCCGATGCGAATTTCCGCGCCGAAGCGTTCGGCGTGTTTCAAAAACGCCTGCGTGAAATCGTAGCCGGAAATGCCGTCGGCGAAGCCGGGATAGTTATCAATGGCCGCCGAATTGACTATCTGTCCGCCGGGAATGTTTTTTTCCAGCACCAGAGTCTTAAGCAGCGAGCGGCCAGTATAAACGGCGGCGGCCAATCCGGTTGGTCCGCCGCCGATAATGGTGACATCGTAATTTGTAGACATACAATTTGGTTGTTGGTGGCTGGTAGTTGGTGGCTGGTGGTTTCAGACCAATCACCAGCCACCAACCACCTGTAATTACGCCAACTGTTTTTCGATCATTTGAGCGATGGCCAGCGAGGCATTGCT
>CAZRXE010000589.1:0-1530 GCA_964603695.1 uncultured Heliomicrobium sp. | reverse complement strand
GTTATTGGATAGATGGGATGGATGGGATGGATGGGGCGAAGAGTTTTCATAACTCCCATTGCGCCTCTTTCTCCCATCCACTCATTCTCTCCTGAATAGCTACGCCGCCTGCGCTTTTTCCCGATACGCATCAATCAAAATCTGCGCAACCTCGGGCCGCGTAAATTCGACCGGCGGGATTTCGCCGCTGACGAGCAGTTCGCGCACCCGCGTGCCGCTCAGGCTAACGTGATTCGAGGCGTCGTGCGGGCAGGTCTTCAGCGAAGCCATCCCGCCGCACGCCTGACAATAAAAGGTATTTTCAAAGAAGAACAACTGGATGCCGATTTCCCCCGGCGCAAATTCGCTGAAGATTTTCTGTGCATCGTAGGTGCCGTAATAATTGCCGACGCCCGCGTGATCGCGTCCGACGATGAAATGCGAGGCACCATAGTTTTTGCGGATCAGCGCGTGGAAAATCGCCTCGCGCGGCCCGGCATAGCGCATCGCCGCAGGCAGGCCAGCAAGCTGGACGCGATCTGTGGGGTAGTAATTCGATAGCAACGCCTCGTATGCTTTGATCCGCACGTCGGCGGGGATGTCGTCCGATTTCGTTTCGCCGACAATCGGATGCACGAGCAAACCGTCTACGGATTCGAGCGCGGTTTTCGTCAGGTATTCGTGCGCCCGATGAATTGGGTTGCGCGTTTGGAACGCGACGACGCGTGACCAGCCCTTGGACTCAAACAACGAGCGCAGTTGCGCGGGCGAGTAGCGGATGTTGGCAAAGGCTTCGCTTACGGTATTCAGCAACGTGATTTTGCCGCCGAGCAAATAGTCTTTTTGAGCGTATAACGCGGCGACGCCAGGATGCTTTTCTTCGACCGTGCGATAGACCTGCCAGGCTTCTTCCTTCTTGTCGTATGTGTAAATATCTTCGAGATGCAACACGGCCAACAACCGCCCGTCGCGTCCGTGCAGTGCCACATTCTGGCCCGTTTGCAATTTCTTTTTCTCTTCTTCGGTGACGGAAAGTGTAACGGGAATAGACCAAATCAAACCATTGGCGAGCCGTTTATTGTCACGAACGGAAAGATAATCTGCTTCGCCCAGGAAGCCTTCCAGCGGCGAGAAGGCACCGTTGGCAATCAACTCCAAATCCGCTTCTTCGCGGGCATTCAATGTGAGAGTAGGTAGTTGCGCAGCTACTTGTAAAAGGGTTTCACGGGCTGCGCCAGTGGCGACACGATTTACTAATTGGCCGCCATGCGGTTGAATTAAACTCATTATTACTCCTGTTTTCTATTGGTAGAGGGCGCGGGCACGAGAATCCGGGATAAAAAATAATCGGCCACGCGCGGTTTTTCCTGGGTGTTGCGCGGAGGGGCCTGCCGGGTGCCGGAGGCGGCGTCATCTGAAGAGTGATGAAGCGGCTGGATATGCAGCGCTTCCAATGTCAGTTCAAATTTCCAGTTTTTGGTCGCAAAATTCAGGCTCATACGTTTTCTCCCTAATGGATGCAGAGGAATAAAGCCTTCCTCGGAAAACCAA
>CAZRXE010000588.1:0-2178 GCA_964603695.1 uncultured Heliomicrobium sp. | reverse complement strand
AAATTGGCTGATGCCGGCGCATCGGTCGAGTTGAAGTAAATCAAGCTACAGTTAGGAGTATCGTCTTGTGCGATACTCCTAACTTGGCGGTTTACCTCCGGTGACAATACCGGGATAGGCTGAAGCGAGGTCGTGGGCACGATTCACCTTCGATTTCAGCAGGTTGGCGTTTTTACTTGAATCCAAGTGAGCGCAATTCAAGCAGCGGCCTTCGTAGTTTGCTGAAACGCCCGTTCCTTTACAGGTTGGGATGTTTCTCGTAGTATCCGCAGGGTATCGAAATCGGCAAACTTCAAAACAAAAATTTCCGAAAATTTTCCGTGAGGCGCGCGGCGGGGGACTTGTTGTCTCCCGCCGCCGCTTTGGCGTCTCTGAATGTCAAACAAAAGAGTTTTCTGATGCATTGTTTCGCGCAGAAACCCTCTCTTTAAGTCGTACGCGGATGGATACGCCCGGAGTTATCCAGCCTGCGCCGAAGGACGTGATTGCAAAATGACTATTGAGATGAATCCAATCGCAAATAAGAGCAATGGAGGTAGCGGAGGCAGTGTGAAGCCGCCGCGCTACGACTTTTCCAAAATTCGCACCGCAGTGCGGATTCCGAACCTGATTGAAGTGCAGCGCGAAAGTTACGATCGCTTCCTGCAAATGGACTTGTTGCCGCCAGAGCGCGACCTGATCGGTCTTCAGGCGGTTTTCAAATCAACCTTCCCAATCTCCGATTTCCGTGCAACCTCTTCGCTGGAATTCGTTGAGTTCCGTTTGGGCAACTGGCAGTGCAAATGCGGACAGTTGCAAGGGCTTCATCACTTGCGCTCGAACTGCCGCCAGTGCGGATCGGTCATCAAGATCAACCCGCTTTCGTCCGATGACGTGATTTGCGGACAGTGCGGCACTTACAACAAAAACGTCGTCAACACCTGCGACAACTGCGGCGAGCCTGTCGGCCTGAAACACAAATACGACGTGCATGAATGTCAGGAGCGCGGAATGACCTACTCCGTGCCGCTGCACGTCAAAATTCGCCTGACGGTTTGGGACAAGGACGAAGAGACTGCGCAAAAGTCTATTCGCGACATCAAGGAAGAAGAAGTTTATTTCGGCGACCTGCCGCTGATGACCGAAAATGGCACGTTTGTCATCAATGGAACTGAGCGCGTCATCGTCTCGCAGTTGCATCGTTCGCCGGGCGTGTTTTTTGAAAAAGGCGAAAACAACACTTTCTTCCTGGCCAAGCTGATTCCCTATCGCGGCTCCTGGGTGGAATTTGAATACGACGCGAAGAATTTGCTCTACGTCCGCATTGACCGCAAGCGCAAATTCCTGGCGACGATTTTCCTGCGTGCTCTGGGTTTGAAGAGCGACGAGGACATCCTCAAATACTTCTACACCGTAGACAAAATCCGCGTGTCGGACGCCGGACTGTTCTGGCAAGTCAGCTCCAGCATCATTGGTTCACGCGCTTCTTCGGACATCACGTCAAAGAGCGGCGAAGTTGTGGTTAAAAGCGGCAAGAAGATCGGCCAATCCGCGTATGAATCCATTCTCGCCGCTGGCATCACCGAAATTCCCGTCAAGATCGAAGACCTGACAGGCGCTTACACGCTGACCGACTTGGTCAACACCAACGACGGCGAAGTCATTGCCGAAAGCAATTCCGAACTAACGGCGGAAACCATCGCCAAAGTGTTCGAGGCGGGTATTACAAACCTCGAAATCTTCTTCCCGGACAAAGACGACGTCGGCCCGACGATGAGTCTGACGGTCAGAAAAGACACGATTAAATCTTCGCAGGAAGCCTTGATCGAAATTTATCGCAAGATGCGTCCGGGCGATCCGCCGACGCTGGAAACGTCGCAGCAACTGTTTCAGGGAATGTTCTTCGACGCGCGCAAATTCGATTTCTCGCGCGTGGGTCGTCTGAAATTCAACATTAAGATGGGCCGCCCGGAACGCGACCGTTTGGATGATCCGTTGCTGTCACCGCTGGATTTCTTCGACGTGATTGATTACGTCCTGAAGCTGAAGCGCGTGACCGGCGAACAGAAAACACGCGATGGCCGCACGGTGTTTTACAGCGACGACGATATTGACCACTTGGGCAATCGCCGCGTCCGCGCGGTTGGCGAACTGTTGGAAAACCAGTTTCGGCTCGGTCTGGTGAGAATGGAACGCGCG
>CAZRXE010000587.1:0-1523 GCA_964603695.1 uncultured Heliomicrobium sp. | reverse complement strand
CAGTGCCTTCGACCTTGCCGACGTGGACGCTGCCGCTGACCGAGGAAACGCTGACTTTGCCGTTGACGTTGTTGACGGTCACTTCGCCGCTGATGGATTTAGCGTTGAGTTCGCCGGTGACGCCCATCACTTCGACTTCGCCGCTAATGCTGGAAATGGAATTGAAGCGATAAGCGATGCTGCGCGGCACTTTCACGTCAAACCGCACGCTGACGTTGCAGTCATCGCAGTGTTCGGGGTAGCGGGCGCGAACATCAATGCCGTTGCCGGAGCTTTGATCTTCAATTGTCACGCGGTCTAGATTGCGTCCTTCCTTGAAGGCCGTGACAACCACCACCTGACCGTCGTAGCCCGTGACTTTCACGTCGCCGGAGATGTTGCGAATGTTGATCGAACCGTCGTTACCGAGGTTGTAATTGCGCTGGAAGTCCTGCCCAAGCGCTGTCAAAGCGAATAAACAAACCAGACTACCAAGAGCCGTCAGGCGCAAAAAGAATCTATTCATCGTGTTTACCTTCCTTCCGAGTGTTACGTGATTATCTGCCGATTGCTTGAATGTTGCTTGAATTTCGTTGCGCCTGGTGAGTGCCGGTTAATGGCCGAAGGTTTCACGCTGCGACGGAAAATTTCCCGTGCCGGAGCGTGAAACCACGATTTTCCGATACGGCGTGCTATACTCTCTGTAGCTCAGTCGTCGGTTGACGATCGGTTCAAGTGGTAGCAGCGAAGGCTGGAAAAATCAGGCGGGAAAAATTTAGCGGGTATGGCGTAAATCAATTCGCCGTTGCTCAAGACTTGGGCGCTCTCAACGTCTGCATCGGCATCCGTTCAACCGAAGAAGAAACCGAAAGGGAGTTACCTAAAAAATTATGGCAATCGAAAAAAGCGAAAAGATGAAAGCCGTTGAAGCGGCATTGGCCAATCTGGAAAAACAGTTCGGCAAAGGCACAGTCATGCGGCTCGGCGATCATGTGGACGCAGAAGTTCCGGTCATTTCCACTTCCAGCATCGGCATTGACGCGGCGCTCGGCGTCGGCGGCGTCCCGCGCGGCAGAATCATTGAAGTCTACGGCCCGGAAAGTTCCGGCAAAACGACGTTGGCCTTGCACATCGTTGCCGAAGCCCAGAAAGCGGGCGGCATCGCGGCTTACGTGGACGCCGAACACGCACTGGATGCGGTCTACGCCAGAAAGCTCGGCGTGGACATTGATAACTTATTCGTTTCGCAACCGGATTCCGGCGAACAGGCGCTGGAAATCACCGAATCGCTGGTGCGGTCAAACGCGATTGACATTCTGGTGGTGGACTCGGTCGCCGCCCTGACTCCGCGCGCCGAACTTGAAGGCGAAATGGGCGATAGTCTGCCGGGCTTGCAAGCCCGCTTGATGTCGCAGGCGCTGCGCAAACTGACGGCAGTCGTCAGCAAATCCAAGACGTGTTTGATCTTCATCAACCAGATTCGCGAAAAAATAGGTGTGATGTTCGGATCGCCGGAAACAACGACCGGCGGACGTGCGCTGAAG
>CAZRXE010000586.1:0-1521 GCA_964603695.1 uncultured Heliomicrobium sp. | reverse complement strand
GGCGCTGGACGGCGGCAAACGTGCCTTTGTCGCCGGGACAAAACACCATCACCGTGACGGCGCGCGACGCCACTGGCAACGTGGCGCGTGCCGTCATCACGCTGGGGGCAGCGCCTCCGGCAATCCTTGTCACCATTGCCGGAAACGGAGTGACCGGCACGACAGGCGATGGCGGCCCTGCGGCGGCGGCGCGAATTTCGCGCGCCATCCGGCTGGATATTGACGGCGCGGGCAACATCTACTTCACCGATTCGGACAATCACACCATTCGCAAGATCACTCCGGCGGGCATCATCAGCACCATCGCCGGCACTCCCGGTTCCAGCGGATTCAGCGGCGATGGCGGAGCGGCCACCGCCGCGCGACTGAACTTTCCCATCGGTGTGGCCGTGGATGGCGCGGGTAACGTCTACATTTGCGATTCCGGCAACAACCGCATTCGCAAAGTGACCGCCGCCACAGGCGTTATCAGCACCATCGCCGGCAACGGCACAGCCGGCTTCAGCGGCGACGGTGCCGCCGGAACCTCCGCGCAAATCAACACGCCGCAAAACGTGGCGGTGGATAAAAACGGCAACGTCTATATCTCCGATTTCAGCAACAACCGCATTCGCAAAGTGAACGCGGCCGACGGCGTCATCAGCACAGTGGCCGGCGCTGGAACCTTGTGTTCTCCGGCGGGCGGCGTTTGCGGCGACGGCGGCGCGGCAACGGCGGCTTTCCTTAACGGGCCGAACAATGTTTCGGTGGATAAGGACGGCAATCTGATCGTTTGCGATCCGGGCAATTTCCGTATCCGCAAAGTAACAGTGGCAGATGGCAAAATCGCGACCATCGTCGGCACTGGCGTTCAGGGCTTCAGCGGCGACGGCGGACAGGCGCTCAACGCGCAGGTCAGCGTCCCTGTCGGCGCGATTACGGATAGCGTCGGCAATCTGTATTTTTCGGATCGCGGCAATCAGCGCGTGCGCCGTGTGGATGCGGCCACGAACATCATCAGCACGATTGCCGGCAACGGTGTCAGCGGATTCAACGGCGAAGGACTGTCGCCGCTCAGCTCGAATCTGAACTTCCCCACCGGCCTGGCGCTTGATCCGACTGGCAATCTTTACATCGGCGACCGCGACAACAGCCGCATACGCCGTTTGCTGACGGCTGTGACGGGCGATGTCGCGCCACCGACCGTAGTCATCGCGCAACCGACAGACGCGCCAACTTTCACCACCACTAACGGCTTATTGAATTTGAGCGGCACAGCGACGGATAACAACGTCATTTTTCAAGTGCGTTGGAGCAATGATCGCGGCGGCAGCGGCGTGGCGGCAGGAACCACAAGTTGGACGGTTTCAAACATACCGCTGCAATCCGGGCCGAACAATCTGACCGTCACCGCCTGGGATGTGAACGGCAACGCCGCAAGCGCGCGACTGCTGGTCAATTTCAATCCTGAACAATTGATTCAAACGGTGGCCGGTTCAGGCACTGCGGGCGACAGCGGCGACGGCGGCGCAGCCGTTGGCG
>CAZRXE010000585.1:0-2941 GCA_964603695.1 uncultured Heliomicrobium sp. | reverse complement strand
CGTCTCGGCGTCATTGAAAAATTTTGTTCAAAAAGAATTCGCTCGTGTTCCAGCAACGCTCCCTGCACATAATTGTCGATCAATTCATCTTCGACCACCAACAACCAATCCGCGTACTCGTCATCGCGCAACAGGTTTTCTTCCACCTGCTGTTTCGCCTCTTCAGGCAAATCGCCCAGCAAGTAACGCCTGATCTTATTCTCTTCTTCCAAGTTCCAGTTCATGGTGTCTTCATTAAGGGTGCGCGCCTCCGTGTTTATTTGCTTTCAACCCGAAATGTCGCCGGCGCGCCGGAAATTTCAAATATTTTTTAGGTCGAAGCGTCACGCTCTCGGCAAGCAGTAATGCAGGCACGCAGTTCGGCGCGTAGGCGCATCATTTGCAAGCGCAAGGCATTCAGCGTGCAGCCGCGTTCGTCGGCCAACGTTTGGTGATGTTCGGCTTTGTCTTCGCCGACTTGGTAATACGAAAGAAACAACTCTCGTTTGGCGGACGGCTGTTTTTGCAAGCAATGATGCAGGCAGCGGGAAATCAATTCCTTTTCCGTCGTCTCCTCTTGATGGTTGGAATCGGGAAAATCATCCGGTACGGGTTCGCCATCCATTCTTTTTCTATCGCGCAGGTCTTCCAGATGGACGTAATGAGCGACGCCAAAGAAATATTTGGCGGGATCGCCTTTGTAAGAATCGGCGATTTCCGAGATTTTTCCGATAATGCGGTCAATGGTTTTGTCGGCCAGGTCTTCTGAGTTCGCACAGCCTCGGCAGTTGAAGAAAATGATCAAACGACGGCGCACGGCTTCGTAAGTATACGCAGCTTGTTCCAAGTCATGGCTCAGCCAATTGAGAAAGCGCTTCCATGCATCACGCCTCGATTTCCAATTGTTCATAATCTCCGCAATGTTTGAGGGATGGGGGCGAATGACCGGTCGGCAACGTGGAACCTACGCCAGTAAGCGTTTGCCACATCTTCATCGCCATTGTTTTACTGTCAGGAAGTTGTCACACCAGGTCAGAACACCAGAGATCGCGCGCATTATAAATGGCCGCTGGTGATTGGCAAGAAAGTTCGAGTCACGGAAAATTTTTCTCCCCGGCCATGAAATTTTCCGCTCAAGTCCGCCATTCAGAATGAACGCAAGCGAATCTTGGTCAACTGAAATCGGTAACATTTTGCGAGGAGACACAATGCCTACAGAACTTCGTGGGAATATTATCAACACCCAAGGGACACCATTGGAAGGCGCTGTCGTGACGCTGGTCGGTGGCGGCGCGCCGCAGGTACAAATTACCAATGCGCAAGGGCAATATCGCTTTTCGAATTTAGCTCCCGGAAACTATACGCTATTAGTAGCAAAGCAAAGACACCACGCTGACCCTCTCTCTAATCTTGTCATCACGGCCAATGAGGACACCGAAAAGACAATCGCGATGAGCGCCACGGAAGATACTGAATCGTCTCAGCCGCAAGATCAGCAGGTAGCCTCTTCCGGCGGTTGGGCGGGAAAACTGGTGGCGGCTATTCAAAAATCAGTAACACTCGTGCAAGCCGTTGCGCTGAGCGTGATCGCGTTTATATTCGCCTCTTACCTGCTCAAGCCTTTCGAGAAAGATGGCCTCGATTTAAAAAATTTGGGGCAGGATGCCATCGCGCGAGGGGCGATCACGTATCTGGTGTCGGTCGGCACCATCACAATCGCGATGGTACTGGTGCTCTTCGTTATTCTGAGCACAGGCACTGAGACGGAAAGGAAGGAACGCTTCACCATGGGCAAGGAAGTGCTGACAACCTTGATCGGCGTGCTTGGAACCATCATCGGTTTCTACTACGGAACGACTGCGAAAGAAGTCAAGACGGAATCAGTCGCGCTTCGGGTGGCGGCGGTGGAGGTAGCTCCCGATAAGCCGCTGGCGGGGGCTTCCGTCAGGTTTAAGATCACAGTAGTCGGTGGTGAGCAACCCTACACTTACGCCCTCTCCTTCGACAGAAAAGACGGCTCTGGCAAAGACGCCATCCCCGCTGTCGTAAACCAGACATCCCCGGATGGAAAAATCACGCAGGACATTTCGATCCCTGCGAGTGTTTCAGGAGACGTAGGGTTTCAGGTCTTGGTCAAAGACAAAAACGGCAAGACATACACCTACAACGAAGACTGGAAACAAAAGATCAACGTGCAAGCGCAACAGCCCGCACAACCATCGAAGCCCTGACCTATGGAGGATTGCAGATGAAGATTTTCTCCCCATCTTTCAGATCAGCAGTTACTTTATGCTTGGTTGTTCAATTCATTGTCCTACCCGGCAGCGGCATCGCCCATGTCCTGACAGGATTGCCGGTCCTGCAAGCCAATCCTTTGGTCGTCAAGCCTCAATCAGTGACTCTGGAAAGCGACAAACCTGGACAGCTACTGACCATCACGCAAGGGGATCAACCGTTGGGTGCGGACGTGATACTTGCTCCGGCGGGCGCTTTCGACGCGGACTTACTTGAAATCAAAGAACGCACACTGAGCGCCAAGCCCGGCCTCAAACTCGCCGGCGACGAACGGCGAACGATCAAGCTCAAGACGGCGGACGGGCGGGAGACCAATGAAATCAGCGTTACCGTGAAGACAAACCTGAGGCCGTTTACTGTCAAAGTGGACGGGCAGGAAGGCGCTCTTCAACCTCAAACCACGGTTACTCTCTCCGCAGGTGAGAAACGCACCTTAACAGTTGAAGCCAAACTGCCCGATGGTTCGGCCTTGCCCAATTCCGACAAACTCAAACTGGCCACAGAAGATGGCAGTACCGGAGCACTCGACCTGCAAGGGCTGACGATCACCGCCAAGGATGTTTCGCGCGATACTGATGTTGCGGTCAAGCTGCTGCTCGGCGATCAGAAAATTCCGCTTTTTAAATTTAAGGTTCACATCCTGGCCATAGCGACGACGATAGATTTT
>CAZRXE010000584.1:0-3172 GCA_964603695.1 uncultured Heliomicrobium sp. | reverse complement strand
GGCATGCCCGATTTGGCCGTGCGCGGAACCAACAGCGTCTGGATTGTGACGAACGGCTGCGCGCCGCCCAAACCCGCGCTGGCCAATCTTTCGGCGGCAAGTTTCGCGGGCGTCGTGCTGTCGCCGGAAATGATCGTCGCGGCGTTCGGCAATGGTTTCACACCGCAACCGGTAAGCGCCGCGACGCTGCCGCTGCCCACACAACTCGGCGGCGCGTCGGTCAGCGTCAGGGATCAAGCCGGAACCACGCGCGCCGCGCCGCTGTTTTTCGCCGGGCCGAATCAAGTCAATTACCTGATGCCAGCCGGCGTAGCTACCGGCGCGGCCACAGTGACGGTGACGGCTTCGGACGGCAAAACTTCCACTGAAACCGTGGTCATCGCGCCCGCCTCACCGAGCTTCTTTTCGGCCAACGCCAACGGCGCGGGCGTGGCGGCGGGCTACGTGCTTCGTGTCCGCGCCAACGGCCAACAAAGCGTCGAACCCATCGCGCGGCTGGATGCGAACACAGGACAATTCGTCCCGGTTCCGATCAATCTCGGTCTCAACGATCAGTATTTTCTGGTCTTGTTCGGAACGGGGATCCGCCCCGGCAGCGGATCAACGGTAACAGCCACTGTCGGCGGACGCGCGGTTCCCGTGCAGTACGCCGGGCCGCAAGGCTCGCCCGGACTGGATCAAGTCAACCTTGTCATCACCAATATTTTCGGCCAGGACAGAACAGGCGTGGTCACGCTGACGGTGGATGGAAGAGTGGCGGGAAATGTGTTTGTGACGTTCTGAAATCAATGCGGTACGCGAGCGTGAGCGAGCGCCAACATTACAAGCTGGCGCTTGCTCGCGCGCAATGCCGTATCTGGAAGCGTTATTTCCGAGCCATTCCGAGCCATTCCTAAACCTCGGCGGATTGAGCGAATGTTGAAAATGCGCTCGATAATCCCTTCAGAGTTCTGTTTGACGTAATGGCGTCGTGAGGGATGAGCAGATAAGACCACGGTTTGCCGCCGTGTTTCAGTTCGTGCTCTGTCGCGTGCCGGCACCAGAGCGATGCCGCGCGCGCTTTCGCCTGCACTTCCTGGCTCTCCATCTCGCTGGCGCGTTTGGGTTCACACAGGAATTTTGCGGTGCCGGTTTCCACCACGAAATCCGGTTCGTACCGCTGTTCGCTGCGATAGTAGATGTGGAACTTGCCCGCCGCCGGTTTGAACCAGCGCAGCACGTCCGCGTCATCTTCCAGCAACACGGCGAAGCGACGCTCAGTATCCGAATCGAACTTCTGCGCGGGATACAAACAGCGCCCGAAGCCGACGAAAAGCAGGCTGCGAATCTCCTGCCGGTCGTCCAGCGTTTCCCGAAAATGGCGTACCCCGCCGCTGGCATTGATCGAACAGCCGTTGTCGTCCAGCGTCATAAATCCCCGGCTGACTTGAGCCGTGTAGCCCGTCGCGCGTTCCCAGCGATGCTGCTGCATTTGCGCGTGGATGAGCGCGGCCAGCGGCTGGCGGTAATTCCGCAGCACGTTGTCCACTTCCTCTTCGTCTTTCAGATACGACTGCAAATGCGCCACCGCCTGCCCCGCGAGCTTGTACAGCAGACCTGCCTGTTGGTCGTAACAAATGTCGTCGTAATCAATCAGCGCATGCACCAGATGGTCTTCGGGCCGCAGCGGATGTTGAAATCCATTCTGGCCGCGCAGCCAATCGCGCTCGTTGGTTTGCAGGCTCTGCAACAAAATGTCCTGCGCCACGGGCTGGTAATGAATGACGCTGGCGTCCAGATCGAAATCGGAAAAGCCCGCGGTCACCTCGCCCGTCGGCGTGACGATGATGCGCGGAATGTCCATCGTGCCGCGCTCGATGAAAAACGCCGTCGCCCGCTTCACCACTTCGGCCAAACCGGCGGATTCCGTCGCAACGGCGGCTGCGTCGCCCCCGCTTCCCAAACCGCCGAGCGTCATCTGCGTCGGCGCGATAGTTTCGCGCACCGCGCGCACAAGCTTGGCCTGGATTTCAGGCTTGGCCAGTTCTGCCGCGCGCGGCAGCGACTCGAATTTCTTGATGGCCTCGAACGTCTTCTGGGCGATTTCCTGCTCGGCTTTGGTCGCAAAGACCGGCGCGGGTTGAGGCGCGGGCAGCGGCAAACTGACGGCTTGGCCGCCGTTGCTGGCGGAAATGATGGTCGCGCCCGAACCCAGCGCGGCGGCAAAGGCCGGTTTGACAATGATGGCTTCTTTGCGTTCCAGCGCGATTTCGCGCCCGATGACGACGCCCGTGCGGATGATGGAATCGGGCCGGTTGGCTTCGTCCACAATTTCTTGAAACCGGTCGTGCGCGACAATGTTCAACCGGTCAACCGATTTGACGCCAGTGCGGCGTCCGAAGGGCAAGCGCAATCCGCGCCCGATGGATTGTTCGACCAGCGTGCGCGAATTGGCCGCGCGCAGCGGCACGATGGTGTAGAGGTTCGTCACGTCCCAGCCTTCTTTCAGCATGTTGACGTGAACCACAATTTCCGTCGGTTCGTCCCGGCTTTCCACCGCCAGTAACCGTTCGACGGTTTCGTCTTTTTCTTCGCCGCGCTGGTTGGAATGGACGGTGATGACTTTGTCTTTGTAGCGCCCATCGAAAAACGCATCGTCTTTGATGCGGTTGACGATTGCCTGCGCGTGGTCTGTGTCCTGCGCGACCACCAGCATGAAGGGTTTGACCAGCGGCTGCCCGGTTTGCAGCGCGTAGGTCTGCAATTCCACCTTCACGTCTTCGTGGACGCGAACGCCGTCTTCCAGCTTCAACCGTTCCAATTCTTCGTCGGAATAATTTCTCCGGTCGAAATTTTCGCGCGTCACGACCGCCGGGTCTTTGACGAATCCGTCGCGCAAGGCCGCCGAAAGCGGGTAGCTGTAAATGACGTTTTTGAATTCTTCGGCGCGCTGGCCGCGTTCGATTTGCGGCGTGGCCGTCAGTTCCAAGCCCAGAATCGGTTTCAATTCGTTGATCGCTTTGACGCCCGCGCTGGCGCGGTAACGGTGCGATTCGTCCATCAGCAAAACAAGATCGTCCAGTTCCGACAGGTACTCGAAATAACTCTGCCCGATGTATTCCGAAAGCCGTTTGATGCGGGGCGCGCTGCCGCCACGCACTTCCGAATTGATCTTCGAGATGTTGAAGATGTT
>CAZRXE010000583.1:0-1536 GCA_964603695.1 uncultured Heliomicrobium sp. | reverse complement strand
CACCGGAAACACCGGCGGGCGGACGGATTCCGCCGGCCAGCCTAGTAAAAATTCAATCGCGCCGCCGCAAATCCGCCCCTGACAAGGCCCCATGCCGCAGCGCGTATGCAGCTTGGCCGTGCGCCAGTTCGCCCCCTGCTGATGAAGATTTTTCAGCCGGGACAGGCTCACGTCTTCGCAGCGACAAACGATGGTGTCGGCTTGCGGCAGTTCCTTCAATTCTTCGCGCAGAGCAAACGCCTGATTGAGTGAATCGGCGAAGCGTTGATGTTTGCGGCGTTCGGCGAAAAGCGCGCGGGCTTTTTCGTGTTGGTCGGCAGCGGCAAAGCCGGCGATTTGCCCCTCGATCAAAGACACGTCCAATCCGCCTATACCAGTGGATTCGCCAGCGCAGTAAATACTGGACATCGTCGTCTGCTGAAATTCGTCCACTTGCACGACACCTTCGTGCAACGCACAGCCAAAAAAGACTGCCAGTTCAGTGTTCGGCAGCAAGTGAAACCCACAAGCCAGATAGTCGCAGGTGACTTCCCAGGTTTTTCCACCGCGCCGCAGCGTGACGTTTTGCAATTGGCCGTCGCCGCTCGCCGCCACGGGCCAACAATCGGTCAAATGCTGGATGCCTGCGAGTTCGCGTTTCAGTTGAAGAGCTTGAAAAACCTTGCCCGGCGAACGCCACAAACCGAGGCCGAAAGACAGCAGTTTCGCGGACGAAGTTTGTTCGGCAATCAGCAGCACTTGCGCGCCGCGCTTTCGCAAATAAGCCGCGACCGCCAACAACAACGGCCCGGTTCCAGCGACGACGACTTTTTTGCCTTCAATCGGCAGACCGGATTTAACCAGCGCCTGCAATCCGCCAGCGCCCGCCACCCCTGGCAGCGTCCAGCCGGGAAAAGGCAAAAAGCGTTCGCGCGCGCCGGTGGCCAGAATCAATTTGCGATAGCCGAGTTTCAACACGCCGTCAAAACTCTCGGCCAGCAACACGCCCGCTTCCGGTTGATCGTAAACGCGCGCGCCGGCGATGAATTCGACTTGCGCGGATTGAACGCGCCGCAGCCAGTCAGCGGCTTCGGGCGTTGACGCCTTTCGGTGTTCGCCGCGCCAGATTTGGCCGCCGAGTCCGGGATTGTCGTCCACTATGGCGACGCGAGCGCCGGATTCTTTCGCCGTCACAGCCGCCGCCAAACCCGCCGGGCCGCCGCCGATCACCAGCACGTCGTAGTTGTGATTCAGGCTATTCATCGGTTCGCACATCCATTCCTTCGCGGCAAACAATCTGGCAACTGCGCGCGTGGGGGTGGCCGTTGACGGTGACTCGGCATTCAAAACAAATTCCCATTCCGCACAGCGGCGCCCGCATCTGCCCTGTCACTGAGCGACGAAACGCCGTTACGCCAGCCATCGCCACGGCAGCGGCTACGGTGCAGCCTTCCGGCACGGTCAAAGCGAGGCCATTCACTTTCAGCAAAACAGCATCAGGCATGCCTGGCCTCCTCATGAACCCGATCCGGCAAGTAAGGCGCGGCGGGAATTTCC
>CAZRXE010000582.1:0-12217 GCA_964603695.1 uncultured Heliomicrobium sp. | reverse complement strand
CGGCAATCACAACTTGTAGCGGCGGCCTTTGATACCGTTGCGACGGCAATGCTGGCCGAACCGGCATTGATGACACGCGTCGGACTCCGCCCGCGAGAACAATTCCTGGCTTCCGTCCATCCAGGTTATGCACTGCCCGCCATCAACACGCGGCTGGACGCATTTGTGCTGGGCGACGAAATCAAATTCGTCGAATACAACGCCGAAAATCCTTCGAGCCTGACCGACCAAGCGGGGCTGAATCAGGTCTTATTTGAAATCCGCGCCTTACAATCGCTGGCCGAACGTTACCGGCTGCGGCAGTTCTCACCACTTCAAAGCCTGCTGGATTCCTTGCTTGTAACCTATCAGGAATGGGGCGGCTGCGATCTGCCGAACATCGCCATCCTGGATTGGGCCAATCTGCCGACTTCGCACGAATTCATCCTGCTGCGAAATTATCTGGTCGGTTGCGGCATTCCGACCATCATTTGCACGCCGGACGAACTCGAATATCGCAGCCGCGAATTGCGGCGCGGTGATTTCCGTATAGATCTGGTTTACAAGCGCATCATCATTCAGGAGTTCCTCGATCGTTACGACGATGGCCATCCGTTACTGCGCGCTTACGCCGACGGCGCGGTCTGCTTGATCAATCCTTTCCGCTGCAAGCTGCTGCACAAAAAAGCGAGCTTTGAATTGTTGACCGACGAGGCGAATCAACACTGGTTTACCGCCGATCAGCAGCAAGCCATACGCGAATCGGTTCCCTGGACGCGGCGTGTGTTTGAACGCAAAACGAATTACGCCGGGCGCGAGATTGATTTGCTCGCACACCTGCGCCGCCATCGCAATGATTTCATTTTGAAACCGAATGACGATTACGGCGGACGCGGCATTTTCTTCGGTGACCGGCTGAACGAAGCCGAATGGGACGCGGCCTTGCAACACGCGCTCGGCGGCGATTACGTCGCGCAGCAGCGACTGGAACTGCAAACCGAGGTCTTTCCCGTTTTCAATGAACGCGAATGGGCCTTGCAGCCGATGTTCGTGGACACGAACCCGTTCCTGTTTCGCGGCAAAGTGGACGGCGCCATGGTGCGCCTTTCGAATTCGCCCATCGTCAACGTGACTTCGGGTGGCGGCGAAACGGGATTTTTCGTTTTGGAAGCGTTGTGAAGAAGAGTTCTAAAAAGGAGCGTGTGATGTTGAGAGGCGCGGTGTTGCAAAAGGTCGAGGAAAAAAGATTCCAGCGTGAATTGGGGCGCTACAGCGGCAGGCAGCCCGGCCCGTTGGTCATTTGCATCGGCGGCATTCACGGTAACGAACCCGCCGGCGCACTGGCGCTGGAACAAGTGCTGAAAAAACTGCACGAAAGCAACCCGCCCTTTCGCGGCGAATTGCTTGCGCTGGCCGGAAACGTCAATGCCTTGAACGACGGCGTGCGTTACCGGCAGCAGGATCTGAATCGTATGTGGTTGCCGGAGCGAGTCCGGCAACTGAAAGCGCAGCCGTCGCACAGCACAACGGCGGAAGACGCCGAACAGCGCGAATTGCTGAACATCATCGAAACCGCGCTGGCAGGCCACAAAGGCGAGGCAGTCTTTTTGGATTTGCACACGACTTCTTCCGAAGGCTCGCCCTTCGCCATCATCAGCGACACGCTGACCAACCGCCGTCTGGCGCTGGAACTCGGCGTGCCAATCATTCTGGGATTGGAAGAAAATCTGGACGGAACGATTCTGAATTACATCAACGAACTGGGGCACGCCGCCATAGGTTTTGAAGCCGGCCAGCATCGTTCGCCCGTTTCCCTGCGCAATCACGAAGCCGCCGTCTGGATTACGCTGGCCGCCGCCGGATGTCTGAAGCCATATTACGTCAACGAACTTTACGAACTGCGCCAGAGCTTGAAACGCGCCGCCGCCGGCGTTCCGCGCGTGATGGAATTGCGCCACCGCCACGGCATCAGCGAGGCGGACAAGTTCGTTATGCAACCCGGCTTTTTCAATTTCTCGCGCGTGGCCAAAGGTCAACGGCTGGCCACGGATCGCCGAGGCGACATCGTCGCGCCGGAAGACAGCCTGCTTTTCATGCCGCTGTATCAAAGTCAGGGAGACGACGGGTTTTTCCTGGTGCGCGAAGTGAATCTGTTCTGGCTGAAGCTTTCAGCCAAATTCAGAAAATGGAATCTGCATCGGCTGCTGCCCTATTTGCCCGGCGTTCATCGGCTGCCGGACGACCGGCATTCGCTGGCCATCAACACCAACATCGCGCATTGGTTCGTGCTGGAAATCTGCCACTTGCTGGGTTTCCGCAAACATTCGCAGAAAGGCGGCCTGCTCATCGTCAGTCGCAGACGCCAATCGGCAAAAGAGTAAATGGAGGACTCTTCTTATGCTCCCCATCCGACAAATCGCTGAAAAACTGAATATCCCGAATGAATCTCTGGTGTATTACGGCCAGGACATGGCCAAGCTGAAATTGGACTTGCTTTCCGACCGAGACGCGCCCGCCAAAGCCAGGTTTATTATGGTCACGGCGGTGACGCCCACCAGCCACGGCGAAGGCAAAACCGTTGTTTCCATCGGACTGGCGCAAGCCATTGAACGCCACGGCAAACGTTCCATCGCCACCTTGCGCGAACCTTCCCTGGGGCCTGTCTTCGGATTGAAAGGCGGCGCAACCGGCGGCGGCCAATCACAGGTCTTGCCGGCGGAACGCATCAATCTGCATTTCACGGGCGATTTTCACGCCATCACTTCCGCCCACAATTTGCTGGCGGCGGCGATTGACGCGCATCTGCACCACGGCAACGAATTGCGTTTCGACGTGGACAACATTTTCTGGCCGCGCACGATGGATATGAACGACCGCGCCTTGCGGCACATCATCGTCGGCCTGGGCGGCAAGCTGAACGGCGTGCCGCGCGAAACGGGCTTTGTCATCACCGCCGCTTCGGAAGTGATGGCGATTCTGGGACTGGCCAAATCGCGCGAAGACTTGCGGCGCAAACTGGACGACATCGTACTCGGCTACGACCTGGATGGTCGGATGATTCGCGCCTGCGATTTGCACGTCACCGGCGCGCTGATGGTCTTGCTCAACGAAGCCATCATGCCCAATCTGGCGCAGACCACCGAAGGCACGCCCGCTTTCGTCCACACAGGCCCGTTCGCCAACATCGCGTATGGAACCAGCAGCGTCATTTCGCAAAAGATGGCGATGAAACTGGCCGATTACGTCATCAATGAATCCGGCTTCGGCGCGGACCTCGGCGCGGAAAAATACTTCGATCTGGTGATGCCCAAATCCGGCTTGAAGCCCGCCGCCGCCGTGCTGATCGCCACGGCCAGAGCATTGACCGCGCACGGCGCTTCGCCGGACTTTCCCAGCGATGACAACCTGAACAATCTGCGGCGCGGTTTGGCCAATCTGGAAAAACATCTGGAAAACCTGCGCAAATACAAAGTCCCCGTCGTCGTTGCCATCAACCGCTTCACCGCCGACACAGACGAAGAGATTGCCGTCCTGCGCGATTTCTGCCGTGAAGCCGGCGTCGAAAGCGCTGTCGTCGAGGTTTACAACAAAGGCGGCGCGGGCGCGATGGAGCTGGCCGAAAAAGTCATGACCATCGCCGACGCCGCGGACACTGAACACGTCACTTCGCTTTACCCGGCAGAACTGGGACTGGAAGAAAAAGTCGAGCGCGTGGCCAGGGAAATTTACGGCGCGGGTTCGGTCTATTTCGATTCCGAAGCGCGCAAGAAGCTGAAGAAGTTCACGGCACTGGGCTTCGGCCAATTGCCCGTCTGCATCGCCAAAACGCCGTCTTCGCTGTCGGACAATCCCAAAGTGCTGGGCGCGCCGCGCGGCTGGACGCTGACCGCAACGGACGCACATTTGTCCGCCGGTGCGGGATTCGTGGTGGTCGTGGCCGGTTCAATGATGCTGATGCCCGGCCTGCCCAAAGTGCCGCAAGCGGCCAAGCTGGATGTAAATGATCGCGGCGAGATTGTCGGAATGAGTTACTGAAATTCGAGGCTTCACCCTTCGGCGAAAACTTCCAGCGATTGTTCGCTGATGATGATGACGCGGCGGCCTTCGACCGAGATCAAGCCGTTGTTCTGCAACCGCGCCAGCGCGCGCGACACGACTTCGCGGACGGAGCCTATTCGGGCGGCGATTTGTTGATTGGTCAATACCAGGGTCAGTTCCAGACCTTCCGTCGTGCGTTTGCCGCGGACGCGACTTTCGGCCAGCAGCCAGCGCGCCAGTCGCTGATCCACTTCGCGCAAGGAAAGGGCTTCGACCAGTTCGGCGCATTTGCGTAGTCGTCCGGCCAGCAGTTTCAAAGCGGCCAGCGCGATTACGGGATTGGACAGACACAACGACTTCACGTCGCGTTTGGCGATGAACAAGACCGTGGAATCTTCTTCGGCAGCGACGGTGGAAGGATAAGGTTTGTCGTCGAAGACCGGCAGTTCGGCGATTGTCGCGCCCGCGCGTTCAACGTGGATGACCTGTTCGCGACCGTCCACGCCCTCGCGAAAGGCACGCAGCGCGCCGACGGCAATGACGAATAATCCGGCGGCTTCATCGCCCGCGACAAACAGAATTTCATCGCGCTTCAACCGGCGTTCGACAGCGCGGTCGGCCAGTGCGTTCAATTCCGCTTCCGGCAATTCTCCAAATAGTGTGGTGCGGCGCAATGCAGCGAGTTTTTCCGTGTTCATTGCGCCGCATTCTCGCGCCGGACTGAGCAGGATTCAAATCACATCGCCGCCCGAAACGTCAGCGTGGTGAAGAGCAGAAAAATCAGCGAATAAATGATTTCGGTGATGCCGATGCGTTTCAGGTTGAGCGAATCCGCCGGCTTGAGCAAGCTCCACAAAGTCCGCCCCAGCACCGGCGCGAAGGCAATCAACACAAACAGCGGCAGGCTGCGCGTAACGGCCAGCGCTGCCAACGACGCCAACAAAAATGAATGGTAGACAATGCATTGCCGACGGGCGCGACGCTTGTCTTCGGGATGTTTGGCATGCAACCCCGTCACGCGCAGCTTGACGTAAAACACACTACTTGCGAAATAAGCCGCGCTCAGCACCCACAGCCACAGTGCCGTTAAAGTCCATTCGCCGCGCGCCACTGAGTATGCCGCCGGAGCCGTCATCGTCAGCCCGGCGATAGCCAGGATTTCGCTTTGCACTGAACGGTCTTCAAACTGCGTGGCCTGTTTGCCATTGACCACCAGCAGCGCGCAGCCGAACAGCGCCAGCGGCAACAGCCAGTAAAATCGGTATGCCAGGATCAACGGTAAACCGCTGACCGCTGCGATAACGCCGTAAATCAGCAGCAAACGTCCGGCCTGTTGCGAGTTTTCCGTCGTTCGTCCGCGCGTTTGCGCGCGCCACCAAACCAACAACGATTCGCGCGCAATGAACAGCGCCGAAGTCGCCAGCAGCAACAACAACACAGCCCAGGACAATCGCCAGGCGACCGTCACGCCCAACACGAAAGGCACGTACAACATCGCCCACGCGCCGTGTTCTTTCGGCAGTTTCAATTTGGTTCGTAAACTCATCTGTGACTTCTCCCGAATATCTTGTGTTCACGATCATCTCACCACAGCGGAATTTTTTGAACGATGACTTAGGTCACTGCACCTCACTCCGATGGCCGTTAAATTGCGTTTGTCAGCGGCGAAAGCAGGTTTCGCCGTTTTCCGAATTCCTAAAGCACAAGAGGAGATTTTATGTTTGTTAATACCACGAACACAGTCAGAGAATTGGCGGTCAACGTTCCCGGCGCGACGCGCATTTTCGAGCAATTGGGCATTGATTATTGCTGCGGCGGCAACCGCACGCTGACCGACGCTTGTAACAAATCCAAACTGCCGCTCACCGAAGTGGTCAAACAACTCGAAGCGGCGGAACGCGCCGTCAATCCCGGCGACAAAGTACGCGATTGGCAAACGGAATCGCTCGCATCTTTGTCGGCCTACATCATTGATACACATCACTACTTCACCAAACAGGAACTCGCGCGGCTGGAAAAGCTGCTTGATAAAGTCTGTTCGCGACACGGAGAAAATCATCCCGAACTGATTGCGCTGCGTGGCGCGTTCGAGCATCTGAAACAGGATTTGATTCCGCACATGCTAAAAGAAGAGCAGGTGCTGTTCCCTTACGTCGCGCGAATGGAAGAAGCCGTCAGCGAAGCCCGTGCCGTGCCGCCGCCGTTTTTCGTCACGGTGCAAAACCCCGTGCGGATGATGACCAGCGAACACGAAACCGCCGGCGATTTGCTGGCCGAAATGCGCCGCCTGACCAATGGCTACGCGCCGCCGCCGGACGCCTGCATCAGCTTCCAAACGCTCTATCAAGCCTTGCGGGAATTCGAGGCCGATCTGCACCAACACATTCATCTGGAAAACAACATCCTTTTTCCGCGCGCCGTGGAAATGGAAAGCCAGGCCGAACCCGTTTGGGCGGTCGGCTATGAATTCCAGGAACACCGCTGCTTCAGCCACTAATGCGCGGAGGCTTTGGGGAAAAATGCTGCGCGCTTTGCCGCAACGCTGAGGACTTTTCACCAATCGCAACGGATGCGCCGGGCGCAAAGAATGAAGTTCCACCGGGCACAACGCTTGCTGAAGCAGTGATCGAATTTTTTGTGGTAGCGAATGGTTGCTACCGATCACCAACGTAATTCGGATTTTTAGTTCTTTAGGAGGTTGAGTATGAAACGCATTGTTTTGACTGCCTTCGCACTGTTTGGCTTGTTGGCGCTCGGCGGCAGCCTGTGGCCGTCCGGCAGCCAGGCCGCGCCGCGCCGAGAAACGGCGGTTGTTGAATTCACCCAAACCGTCAAGTTGGGCGGGGTGCTGTTGCGCGGCGAATACCTTGTTGTTCACGACGAGGAAAGAATGGCTCGCGGAGAAGCCTGCACTTATGTTTATCGCGGCAGGCAAATTGACGAATCCAAACTCGTCACCTCGTTCCACTGCATTCACAAAGATCGCGAAACCGCGACCGCGTTCAAGACCACGTTCGCGTCGCGCCTGTCGGCTTATCAGGTGCCGGAAATCACTGAGATTCAGTTTGCTGGCAGCAAAGACGGACACAAAGTTCCGTAACCTGTTCACGAAGGGATGAAAACCCTGATCGGCTTTTGGCGCGCGACTTGTCCCTCCTTCGCCGAAGGCTTGATTAGCCGAGCGGCTCTTACTCACTGCAATGAGTAAGAGCCGTTTTCAGTTTTCAGTTTCCAGCAGTTGATTATCTGGCAGTAAACAGAAGCGCCCCATTCCTGAAAACTGAAAACTGTCCCCCAATATTTTTTTCACCGATGACTTAAGTCACTGCGAATGCTCGTTGCCGGTTTTACAGTGTCGGCGTGTCCGGCAGAAGCTGAATTCCAACAGCCGGATTTTATACAGCGGTTTTATTTCGCCGAGCCGCACATCCAGCGGCAACGCAGTTATCAAAAGGACAAAACCATGGAGTACAAAAAACTATGGATCGCGCTGGGCGTGGTCATGATGGTTTCATTCGCGGTGTTGGGCGGCGTGGGGTTCAAGATGATTTCCAACGCGCCGCCGATTCCCGCGCAAGTCACAACCACGGACGGACGCGTTCTGTTTACCGGTAACACCATTCAAAACGGACAAGGCGTCTGGCAATCGCTGGGCGGCCAACAAATCGGTTCCATCTGGGGACACGGCGCTTATGTCGCACCGGATTGGACAGCAGACTATTTGCATCGCGAAGCCAGCTTTATTCTGGATTCGTGGGTGTTAAAAGCGGGCGCGGCGAACTTCGCGGCGCTTTCCGTCGAACAACAAGGCGCATTGCGTGCGCGGCTGGAAGGCTTGATGCGCACAAACACTTACGACGCGGCAACCGGCACAATCACCATTGATCCGTTGCGCGCGGTCGCGTTTGAATCCTTGTCGAAATATTACGCGGATGTTTTTTCCGCCGGGCGCAAAGAGTACGCCATTCCGCAAGGCGCATTGGCCGACGCCGTGAAGCAACAGGAAATGGCGTCGTTTTTCTGGTGGACTTCGTGGGCGGCTTCGACCAACCGTCCGGGTTCCACCATTAGTTACACCAACAATTGGCCGCACGAACCGCTGGTGGCCAATCATCCGCCCAGCAGCGCCATGCTCTGGACGATGGTCAGTATCATCCTGCTGCTGGCCGGCATCGGCGCGCTGGTCTGGTACTACAACTCCCGCGAACACAAACCTGAACAAAACGATCTGCCGGCGAGCGATCCGTTGTTGGGCATGAAGCTGACGCCTTCGCAGCGGGCGACGATGAAATACTTTTTCGTGGTGGCGGCCTTGATCGTCGTGCAAGTCGGTTTGGGCGGCGTCGTGGCGCATTACGGCGTGGAAGGCAACGGCTTTTACGGCATCCCGCTGGATCGCTGGTTGCCTTACTCGATTGCCCGCACCTGGCACATGCAAATCGCGCTGTTCTGGATCGCGACTTCGTGGCTGGCGACGGGCTTGTTTGTTGCGCCGGCCATCAGTGGTTACGAACCCAAAGGCCAGCGTCTGGCCGTCAACATTCTGTTTGTCGCCGTGCTGCTGGTCGTTGTCGGATCGCTGACCGGCGAATGGCTGGGCATTCAACAAAAGCTCGGCACGCTCTGGTTCTGGTTCGGCGCGCAAGGTTACGAATACGTTGACCTGGGCCGCTTCTGGCAGATTCTGCTCTTCGGTGGATTGTGTTTCTGGTTGTGGCTGATGTGGCGCGCGCTACGTCCGGCGCTGATGAAAAAATCCGAAAGCCGTCCGCTGCTGGTTTTGTTCACGGCGTCGAGCGTGGCCATTCCGCTGTTTTACGGCGCGGGGCTGATGTACGGCCAACGCAGCCATCTGTTGACGGCGGAGTATTGGCGCTGGTGGGTGGTGCATCTGTGGGTGGAAGGTTTCTTTGAAGTCTTTGCCACGGTGGTCATCGCGTTCCTGTTCACGCGGCTGCAACTGCTGTCGGTCAAGACGGCGACCAAAGCCGTATTGTTTTCCACGGTGATCTTCCTGTCGGGCGGCATCATCGGCACATTCCACCATTTGTACTTCGCGGGTTCGCAAACCATCGTGCTGGCGCTGGGCGCTTGTTTCAGCGCGTTGGAAGTCGTGCCGCTGACGCTGGTCGGTTACGAAGCTTGGGAAAACATTCGCCTCTCGCGTTCGACGCGCTGGGCGGCCAATTATCGCTGGCCGATTTACTTTTTCGTCGCCGTCGCGTTCTGGAACTTCGTCGGCGCGGGGCTATTCGGCTTCCTCATCAATCCGCCGCTGGCGCTGTATTACATGCAAGGTTTGAATACGACGCCGGTTCACGGCCACACGGCGCTGTTTGGCGTTTACGGCATGCTGGGCATTGGTTTGTTGCTGTTCTGCCTGCGCGCGCGAACCGCCGGACAGGTCTGGAAAGAAGGCTTGGTGAAAACGGCGTTCTGGGGCTTGAACGCGGGACTGGTGTTGATGGTCGCGCTTTCGATGTTGCCCATCGGCTTGATGCAAACCTGGGCGGCGGTCGAACACGGCACGTGGTATGCGCGTTCGGCGGAGTTCCTGCAAACCGGCGTCATGAATAATTTGCGCTGGATGCGCGCCTTCGGCGACATTGTGTTTTCGATTGGCGTGGTCGCGCTCGGTTGGTTCGTGCTGGGCTTGTTCACGGGTCATTCGCTTGACCGCGCCGAACCGGTTGCGGGCAGCGAAAAGCTTCGCCCGCGCCTGGACAACGCGCCGGCTTATTCCGGCGATTAACTCGCAGCCGGTCAGGAAGCGTTCCTGACCGGCTGATTCCCCACACACAGATGCAATGAACAAACAGACAGGCAAATTTCTATTGATTTCGGCACTGGTGATTGGCGTGTGGTTGACGGTTCCGAAGCTTTTCACCGCCGCCGGTCAGGATCAATTGCAGGAGTCTCCGGCCATTGGCTATCGCCGCGCCGTCAGTCAAGACGCCGTCGCGCGTTTGCAGCAACGAATCAACAGCGGCGAAGTCAAACTGGACTATTCCGAAAAGCATGGCTATCTGGAATCCGTCCTGAAAGCCTTGAACGTGCCTGCTTCTTCGCAAGGACTGGTCTTTTCCAAAACCAGTTTCCAATTGCATCGCATTCTGCCCAGCAGCCCGCGCGCGATTTACTTTAACGATGAAGTCTACGTCGGCTGGGTACGCGGCGGCGACGTGCTGGAACTGGCGGCGGTGGATCCGCAATTGGGCGGCGTCTTTTACATGCTGGATCAGGAAAAGACCCCCAAGCCCCGCTTTCAGCGCAACGACGAATGTTTGCAATGCCATGCTTCAAACAGCACGCGCAACGTGCCCGGTTTCGTCGTGCGTTCGGTGTACCCGGACGAGCGCGGTTATCCGATTGCGCCGCTCGGCGGATTCATCACCACGCACGGCAGCCCGATCAAAGAACGTTGGGGCGGCTGGTATGTCAGCGGCAAACACGGCAACGAACGCCATCTGGGCAATATGCGCTTCGACGAAAAAGGCGCGGATTATAACCCCGCGCAGTTGGCCGGCCAGAACCTGACCAATCTGGAACCGCGTTTCGATACTTCAACCTATCTGACGCCGCACAGTGACATCGTGGCCTTGCTGGTGTTGGAGCATCAAACGCAGGCGCACAACCTGATTGCCAAACTGAATTACGAAACCCGGCTGGCGCTGCATAACCAACAGATCATGAATGAAGCCTTGCAGCAATCGAACGACGAACTGTCGGACAGCACGCGCCGCCGCATCACGCACGCGGCGGAAGACTTGGTGCGCTATCTGCTCTTCGCCGGAGAAGCGACCTGGCAATCGCCGATCAGCGGCCCCGCCAATTTTGCCAAAGAGTTCGCCGCCGCAGGTTCCCGCGACAAACAAGGCCGTTCGCTGCGCGAACTGGATTTGCGCCGCAAGCTGTTTCGCTATCCGTGCAGTTATCTGATTTATTCGACGGCCTTCGATGCCTTGCCCAAACCTGCACTGGAGGAAGCGTATCGCCAATTGTGGCTGGCGCTGACCGGCCAAACCAAAGACAAAGAGCTTTCGGCCATCGCACCGGAAGATCGTCAGGCAGTGCTTGAGATACTCCGTCAAACGAAAACCAATTTGCCAGCGTATTTTCAGCGGGACAACTAACCAGACTCGTCTTTTCCGCCAAGTCGAGTCGCCCACCAGCAATAACGATCGCGCCGGTTTCAAGCAGTAACCGGCGAATGAATCTCAGTTGAATACGGCTTCCTTGGGAGTCTTTTGCAGCGAGCCTGTGTCGGTTTGCAGGGGATTCTCTGTCCTATCGCCTCCACGCGGCGAGTCGGAGTCAGGATGGAAAAGCTAAATGTTCAAGTTCCAGGCGACGGTTATCATCAAGGATTGATTTCCTGCCAGGTGGCCTGCCCCGTCCACACTGACGCGCGCGGTTACGTTCGCGCCATTGCTGACGGACGGTTTGAAGAAGCCTATTTGATTGCGCGCGGGCCGAACCCGTTCGCTTCGATTTGCGGACGCATCTGCGGCGCACCCTGCGAAGCCGCTTGCCGGCGCGGCAAGGTTCCGCGCGTGGACGACGATGGACGCTTCGTGGCCAACGACCGCCCGGTTTCGATTCGCGCCTTGAAACGCTTCGCCTGCGAACAAGCCGGGCCGGAAGCCCGTCCCACCGGCGAAGTGCTGGACGCCATTCAAGCCTTCGTTCCCTTCGTTGCCGCCAACACCGAAGAAATCGCGGCATTGCTCAATTCCTGTCTGGACGGGCGCATCGCCAAAGCCAACGGCGAACGCATCGCCATCATCGGCGCAGGCCCCGCCGGACTCGCCACCGCGCACGATCTGGCGTTGCTGGGATTTGCGCCTGTCGTGTTTGAAATCGAACCCGTCGCCGCCGGCATGCTCGCCGTCGGCGTACCGGCGTATCGCTTGCCGCGCGAACTGATTCAAAAAGAAGTCGAGGTGATCCAGGCGCTCGGCGTGGAGATTCGTTGCGGCGTGACCATCGGCAAAGACATTTCCTTCGCCGGTTTACGCCGCGATTTCGCCGCCGTGTTGATTGCCGTCGGCGCGAAAGCTTCGCGCGGGCTGGGCTTGCCGGGCGAAAACGGCCCGCGCGTGTTCGGCGGCGTGGATTTGCTGCGAGCCGTTTCATTGGGCGAGCGGCTGGACATTGGCCGCGAAATCGTCGTCATCGGCGGCGGCAACGTGGCGTACGA
>CAZRXE010000581.1:0-3016 GCA_964603695.1 uncultured Heliomicrobium sp. | reverse complement strand
CGCCGTATAGGTGAAGAAGCCCAGAATGCCGTTGTTGCCGGCATAGAACCGATTCTGCTGATAGCGTTGCAACTGCCCACCCATTTTCAGGGTATGGCGTCCGCGCAGGACGGTCAGGTTGTCGCCGTAATGAAAAGTGTTGGTCGCGTTGTAGGAATCGGAAAGCGAGTTGCCGACGCCGGACAAGCCATTACCGAGCGTTACGCCGCTCAAACCGGTGCGCGCCTGATCGCCGGGAATGCCGAATTTGCTGTTGGCGTTGCCGATGCCTGCCCAATCAAAACCCGCATTGATGAAGACGGCGCGGTTCAAGCCGATGCGCGCTTCATTGATGACGGTCGGGCTGAAGGTATGCGTCCAGTTCAGCGCAATGTTTTGCGGACGGCTGAACGATTTGCCGGTCAAGACGATGGGCAAAGCGCCTTTCGCGCCCAAGACTTCGTTGTTGCCGAAGGAATAGCGAGCAGAAAAGTTGTCTTTGTCGCCCCAACGGTTGTCAATGCGGATATCGAACTGATGACCGTCGAAGGTGTTGGCGGTGACCACGTCCTTGATGCCCGTGCCGTTGGAAGGATCAATGCGATCCGGCAACGGATACAGTGTGGTGTCGGCAAACAGCGCCCGCGCGAAGGGACTGAAACGATTGAGCGGGATCTGACTATTGGCAAAACAGGCTTGCTGATAGTTCACGCCCGCTGTCGGGTTGGCCGGAGTCGCCTGGCACAGTTGCGTGCGCGGCAAGGCCGGGTCGCGAATGAAGCTTGAGATGGTTCTCAGGTCGCCCTGCCGCCAGGCTTGCGAGGCCACGCGAACGGAACCGGGGCCGCCCGTGCGCTGCACGGAGCCTTGATAATCGGTGAAAAAGAACAGTTTGTTTTTGATGATCGGGCCGCCGAGCGTGCCGCCGAAAATGTTCTGGCGCAATTTGTTTTTGAGTACGGGAACGCCGGTCAGCGCCTTCTGGCGATTGTTGCCCCAACTATTGGCGTCGAGCTTATCGTTACGCAAAAACTCGAACACATTGCCGCGCCACTGGTTCGTGCCGGATTTGAGCGTGGCATTGACAGTGGCTCCGGTCACGTTGCCGAACTCTGCCGAGGAATTGCTGGTTTCAACGCGGAACTCCTGAATGGCGTCAATATTCGGTTTGTAGCCGATCAGATTGTCCAGCGTTTCGTCCACCGAAATCCCGTCCAGCAGGAAGGCATTGCCCTGTTCGCGATTGCCGTTGACGAAGGGGCGTCCGCCCCCTGTATTCGGTTGGGGCGTGGTGAAACTGGTCGGGTTCGGCGTGACCACGCCGGGAACCAAAAGCGTCAACTGCTGGAAGCTGCGCCCGTTGAGCGGCAGACTGACAGTGGTGTTCGCTGAAATCACGTTGCCGACCGTGACGGATTCGGTTTGCAGCACCGGCGCAACGTCCGTCACATTGACGGTTTCGCTGACGCCGCCGACTTGCAGGGCAAGATTGATGCGCGCCGTCTGGTTGACTTCAAGCTTGATTTCGTTGGAAATCACCTTTTTGAATCCGCTGGCTTCAACGGTGATGACGTAATTGCCGACAGGCAGAAATGGAATGGTGTAAACGCCCGAATCGCTGGTTTGCGCGTTGTATTCGAGCTTGGTTCCCTGGTTGACGGCCATCACTTTGGCACCGGCCACCGCCGCGCCTTGCGCGTCGGAAACCGTGCCGGTCACGGTTGCCGTGTAGGTCTGTGCCAAAGCAGTGGTCATCAGTGCCAATAGGAACCCGATGATTGCCAGCCCCGTGCCGAATGTTCTTGTTCTGGGTTTCATGTTGTTTCTCCTTCAAAGGGTACATAAAACACAGACCAAAATGGTCTGTGTGTTTTGGCTTCGGACAAACGCCTCAAAGCGTCTGGCCAGCCGCTTGAATTTCCTGCGTCAAGCCTGAAATCCAACCAGCCATTAAACGAACATCCTCGGCAAAGCCTTTGTTGTAAATGCGTTTGTGAACTACTGACGTGATTTATTGAAATGCTTATCTTTCTGTGTCTTCCAAGTAGCCGTGAGTATGCGATGGCAAGCCATTTTTGGCAACCTTAGTTGTTGCTTTTGATCGGCCAAAGCGGTGACTCCGTACGCGATAACTCCAGGTAAGCTTCGATCTTTTTGACCACTTCAGGATGTTTGGAAGCGAGGTTATTTTGCTCGCCCAAATCGTCTTTCAAATTGTAAAGCTCAATTGCATCGGTGAGCTTGTGGCGCACGGCTTTCCAATCGCCCATCCGCACAGCCTGCTCGAAGCCGCGTTCGTGAAATTCCCAGTACAAAAATTCGTGGCCGCGCTGTTTTTTGCCGAGCAAGGCCGGCAGCATCGAAATGCCGTCAATGCCGGCAGGCGCTTTCGCTCCGGCAAGGGCCGCCGCCGTCGGCAGAAAGTCCCAATGCGCCCAAACTTGCTCACTTGTCTTCCCTGCTCTGACTTTGCCCGGCCAACGCACGATCATCGGCACGCGAATGCCGCCTTCGTAAAGATCGCGCTTGATGCCGCGCAATTTTCCGTTGCTATCAAAAAAGTCAGGGTCTGCGCCACCCTCTTTGTGCGGGCCGTTGTCGCTGGTGAAGAAAACCACGGTGTTGTCATCAATGCCCAACTGCTTCAACAACGCCATCAAACGTCCAATGTCGCCATCCATTCGAGTAATCATCGCGGCTTTGCCTTTTTCCGGCTCCGGCCAGTTTTTGGCCGCGAATTCGCCGAGTGTCGGCACTTCCATGCCTTTGGCCTTGGCTTCGTTGTTGGCGTGCGGGCTGATGTAGGACAAATACAAAAAGAAAGAGTCCTTGCTGTTCTGTTCAACGAATTTCAAGGCTTCGGCAGTAAACAAATCCGGCGCGTAATCCAGTTTGTTAGAGGAAATGCCCGAACCTTCATTGTCTTCCTCCGGCACGATGTTGCGCAGCTTGACGCGCTCCTGGTTGCGCCAGAGAAAGCTTGGGTAATAATTGTGCGCGTGGCGTTGATTCAAATAGCCGAAAAAATAATCAAAGC
>CAZRXE010000580.1:0-5547 GCA_964603695.1 uncultured Heliomicrobium sp. | reverse complement strand
TTTTACCAATCGCTATCTCTTCACCGCCTCGTACGCACTGACGGATCAAAAGGGACACAATGGTATCGTCAACCTGGACAATTGGAACCAGTCGTTTGGGCCGCAAGGCGGTCGTCACAGCTTCACTTTTTCGGGCGTAATGGATTTGCCGTATGGCTTCAGCGCCAGCCTCATTTCCACAATGGGGAGCCGCGGCCCATTCCAGCCCTCGATTCCTAACGTTGACCTGGACGGCGACGGCAATAACGAACCGCTGCCCGGCCTGAAGTACAACTGCATCAATCGCGGTTGCGGCAGAAGTGATTTTGAAAAAGCTGTGGCCGCTTTCAACACGACTTTTGCAGGCAAACGCGACGCGCGAAATCGTGCGATTCCGACGTTGGTGTTGCCGGCGAACTATGACTTCGGCGACACCTTTTTCCGCTCGCAAGACGTGCGCGTCACCAAAATGTTCAAGTTCTACGAAGAGAAGCTGAAAATTTCGGTCTTTGCCGAAATGTTCAATGTTTTCAACGTTGCCAACTTGGGCGGTTACAGCGGCAACCTGACCAACACGGCCACCTTCGGTCAACCGACCAGCCGCGCTGGTCAGGTCTTCGGTACTGGCGGGCCGCGCGCTTTGCAGATCGGCGGACGTCTGGCGTTCTAAAAATCCGCAAAGGCGATTTCAACATCTTGCCCGGCAAACCGGAAAGTTTGCCGGGCAAGTTCTTTTGAACCCAAGGTCCAAACGCTGCACGCTTACTCAGCTTTCTTTAGCGGGAAAAGGTAATGGTGAACGAGGCATCGGTCTCTGTCGGCAATCTAATCAATCAGGCAGTCATCCGCGAACGTTTGCTCAGCTTGCAACGGCTGGGTTTGATTCGAGCGATTGTCGTCTCGGTTTTGTTCGCGATGGCCTTGTTTTTGGGCCGGAGTCTTGGAATGCAGGACTGGCGCGACAATATTCCGGCCTTTGCGTTGTATTGGGTGGCGGCTCTGGCATTGTGGCTGGCTTTACGCAAAAGATCATCGGCTTACTGGGTCGGCTTTGCGCTGCCGTTGATTGATTTGCCGATGCTTTATTGGGTGCAGCTTTCCAACATGCCCAAAGCCTCGACGCCGGGCGCGGTGGCCGGATTCACGCTTGGTATTTTCACCGTCACGGTGATGTATGCCGCGCTGACTTTTAACCGTGTTGTGACAATCACAAGCACGATTGTTGCCAGTTTGCTTGAAGTTTCGTTGCAGGCGCGCGCCGGAATCAACTTCGACGGGCAGATTTCCGCAGTAATCGCGCTCATCCTTGCCGCCATCGGCGCGATTTATTTCGAGAGCCGGATTCGTCATCTGGTCACGAACGTGACCGAGCAGCAACTGAAGCTGACGCGATTGGGTCGGTATTTTTCGCCTGATGTCTCGGCGCAATTGCTTGATTTGGGGCGCGACGCCAACACGCCGGCCAGTGTTCCTGTGACTGTGTTGTTCGCTGATTTGCGCGGTTTCACGGCTTTGTCGTCGCGGTTGTCTCCCGAACAGGCCGTTACGATTCTCAATGAATGTCTGGGTTGTTTGGTCGAAGTCGTGTTCAAACACCACGGCACGCTTGATAAGTTTTTGGGCGATGGGTTGATGGCGTATTTCGGCGCGCCGCTGCCGGATGCAAAGCATGCGCAACGCGCTGTCGCCTGCGCGCTCGAAATGCAGCAAGCGATAGCGGCATTAAACGAACTTCGCGCCGGGCGCGGCGAACAGCCGCTGGCGCTGGGTGTCGGACTCAATTCAGGTCAGGCGGTGGTCGGCGACATTGGTTCGCCGGTTCGCCGTCTGGAATACACAGCCATCGGCGATGTCGTGAACGTCGCTTCCCGCATCGAAGGATTGAACAAAACTTTCAGCGTCAACATTCTTGCGTCCGAAACCACGGTGGAGCAGGCTCGCGCGCATTTTTCCTGGCGTGCAATGCCTCCCATAGAGGTCAAAGGCAAAGAAGAGCCATTGCATACCTTTGTCCCTGATTGGTTGTCTCCGTCAGCGGATTGAATTCGGCAGACTCAACGGCTCGCGGCCTGGAAGAAGACTGGAAGAAGACTGGTTACGCGCGGGCTTCGGTTTGCTTGACTTGCCAATGCCGCATTCATCTCTGACAATCCGCCTCGTCACATCTATTCACCACCAATTGGTAACCACCAATTGGTCACCGACAACCGGCAATACCGCAAAAAACAAGGAACACGTTATGTCATCAATTGCCGCTCAGGTTTTGGCTCCTCCCGTTCCGATTCCGCTGGAAATCCAGGAAGACCTCAAGCGGGAACTGGCCTGGCTTGAAGAGCAGGAAGCCTTATTGGTAACGGAGGATAACAAGCCCGTGGACAGCCTATTTTCCGAACTCCAAATGCGACTGTTGGTCGAAACGCTTTACACCGGCTGGGAACCGCCGCCGAACAAACGCTTTCCGCAAGGCGGGCGAAGTTTTTGGGCGGCCTGCAATGTCGGCGTTTTTGCCGCGCCGGGCCGACCGGCCATCGTGCCGGACGTTTTTCTGAGCCTGGATGTGGACAGACCCAGGTATCCGAAATACAAGTCCTTTTATTGCTGGCGCACGGGAAAAGCGCCGGAGATTGTGATTGAAATCGTCTCTGGCACCGAAGGCGGTGAACTGGACACCAAAAAGCAGGATTACGAAGACATGCGCGTCTCCTGTTACGTCGTCTTTGATCCTTTTCAGTTTCTAAAAAAGGGAGTTTTGCAGGTCTTCGTTCTCAGCGGCACCGAGTTCAGGCAATTTAAGGGCTTGAAGTTTCACTCCTGGGGATTGGGGCTGACGCTGTGGCGCGGGGCGTACGAAAAAACGGAAGACACCTTCCTTCGGTGGGTGGACGCCGACGGCAATCTACTGCCTACCGGTAATGAGCTTGTTGCACTCGAAGCCGAACGCGCTGGACGCGAAGCCGAACGCGCTGAACGCGAAGCCGAACGCGCGGAATACGCGACTGGACGCGCGGAGCGACTGGCCGCACGGTTGCGAGAATTGGGCATTGACCCGGAGCAGGTTTGAATTCAGTACAAGGAAAAAGCTGATGAAAAAGATTTTGTTTGTCGCCACACTGTTTTTGCTTTTCGCTTCAACTACTGTTGCACAAATTGCGCGCGGCACGATCAAGGAAGGGTTGACCGTGGAAAGCAAAATTCTGGGCAAACCCCAGCGGTACACGGTCTATTTGCCCTTCGATTACGAAACCTCCAACCGCAAGTATCCCGTGGTCTACCTGCTGCACGGTTACACGGACAACGACACCGGCTGGCTGCAATTCGGCGAAGCGCACTTGATTGCCGATGAAGCCATCGCCAAACGCGAAATCCCGCCGATGATTATCGTTATGCCGGACGGCGGCGTCAGTTGGTACGTCAACAATCACGACGGCTCGGTCAAATACGAAGACTTCTTCTTTCAAGAGTTCATTCCGACCATCGAAAAGACCTACCGCATTCGCGCCGAAAAAGCCTATCGCGGCATTTCCGGGCTTTCGATGGGTGGCCACGGTTCGTTGGTGTATAGCCTGCGGCATCCCGAAATGTTCGTCGCCTGCGCGGCCTTCAGCGCCGCTGTTTTCACCGACGAGGAAGTCGTGGCCAATCCCGACACCAACTGGGCGCGCGTCTTCGGCCCCGTTTTCGGCGCGAATCTGAAAGGGCAGGAGCGCATCAACGACCACCTGAAGTCTTACAGCCCGATTCACATCGTCAAAAACGCCAAGCCGGATGCTTTCAAATCCGTGCGGTTTTACATTGACTGCGGCGACGACGATTTTCTATACAAAGGCAATTCGGCCTTTCATACCGTGCTGCGCGATTTGAAAATCGCCCACGAATACCGTGTCCGCGACGGCGGCCACACCTGGACGTACTGGCGAACCGGGCTGACTGACGGTTTGAAATTCATCGGCGAAAGTTTTCATCGGTAAAGGAGCAAGACAATGAAATCAAGAACCCAATCTGAAGCGGCCATCGAACGCCGCGATTTTCTGAAAAACACCACGCTGGCCGGTGCGGGACTTTCGCTCTCACATTTGGCATCGGCCAAAGTGCTGGGCGCCAACGAGCGTCTGCGCGTCGCAGCCATCGGAACCGGCGGGCGCATGCGAGGCTTGCTGAACAATTTCAAGAAACAATCGGACGTGGAGATCGTCACGCTCTGCGATGTCTATCAGCCGAACCTGGAACGCGCCGCCTCAACGCTCGAACTTTCCGGCACCAAACAAGTCAAAGACTATCGCGCGGTACTCGACGACAAGACGATTGACGCCGTGGTTATCGCCACGCCCGATCATTGGCACGTCAAGATCACTTCGGATGCAGTTGCCGCCGGCAAGGACGTTTACGTCGAAAAGCCCATCACCCACACGCTCGAAGAAAGCGCGGGCATCATCAAAGCCGTCGAAGCGAGCAAGCGCATGGTGCAGGTAGGCATGCAGCAACGAAGCTGGTCGCACTTCATTGACGGAAAGAAAATCATTGACGAAGGCGCACTCGGCCAAATCACGACCGTGCGGATGTGGTGGTATCAGAACTATCCGGCCAGCGGTCATTCCAGCAAACTCGCCTACGACAAACTCGACCAAAAAGCGTGGCTCGGCAAAGCGCCGGCGCAGGACCTGACGCCGCAAAAGTTTTATTGGTGGCGCTGGTATTGGGATTTCGGCGGCGGCGCATTGACCGATTTGATGTGTCACTGGATTGACGTGGTGCATTGGTATACCGGCGCAACCACGCCGCTGACCGCGACGACCATCGGCAACCGTTACGTGCTGGATTGGGAATGCTCGGACACGATCAACTGCGTGCTGGAATATCCGAAGAACTTCACCGCCAGTTACCACGGCACAATGACCAGCAGCGTGGACGACGGCGGCCTGGAACTGCGCGGCACTAAAGCGACGATGAAACTCGACCGCGAACGGCTGGCCGTTTACCCGGAAGGCGGCTCCGGCTACAGCCGCGCGGGCGAAGCCAAACCGAAAACCCTGATTGAATCCAAAGGCGACGGAACCGTCTCGCACATTCGCAACTTTCTGGATTCGGTGAAAAGCCGCAAAACTCCAAGCGCCGACATCCGCGTTGCCGTCGAAGCCGCGCGCGCCGCGCACATCGGCAATCTGGCGCTGAAGCAAGGACGCACCATTCGTTGGAACGCGCAACAAGCGCAAATCGAAAGCAAGTAACCGCGCCATGGCCAGGCTTGATTTACATCACGAGACTGTCAAACGAGCGTTGATAAAGGATGGCTGGCTAATCACGCGCGATCAGCTCAAGGTCAAATATGGCGGACTTCGCGTGCAAATTGATCTGGCGGCGGAAAAAGACTTAACTCACGAACCGAATCAAAAGGCCGCTATTGAAGTCAAGGTTTTCGATGGAGCCTCCTTCGTCAACAATTTTGAAAATGCGATGGGCCAGTACAGCGTTTACCGCTTTCTGTTGAAAAAAGCCTTGATCGAGTGCGAATTGTTCCTGGCGATTACAGAGACGGTTTACAATGAGTTCTTCACTCTCCCGGCAGTTCGG